>NZ_JBPQTW010000016.1:0-68404 GCF_051386535.1 Streptomyces sp. URMC 127 | reverse complement strand
CCGGCGCGGCGGGTCGCTGCGGCTGTTCGGGTGCGCCGCCTGCCTCGTCCAGGGCCGCGGGGGGAGCGGTGTCGGGCGCGTCCTCCCCCGACTCGTCCTCGGCCGGGTCCGGCGTGTCCTCGTCCTGTTCCGTACCGGTGTCGTCGGAGGGGTCTTCGAAGGGCGGCCCGGACGACGGAGCGGAGGAGGGTGAGCCGGATATCGCGGAAGGCGCCGGCCGGGGGGACGGCCCGGGGAGCTCCGGGCCCGGCGCGGCGGCGGCGACCAGGACGGTGGCGGCCAGCACCGGCCCGGCTATCAGCGCCGCGCGCAGACCGCCCGGCAGCCTGCCGCCGTCGATGCCCACGTCGCCGCCCTCCGCTCTCCGCCCGAGCCGCTCAGGCCCACCCTCACACGGGGTGGGCGGGGCGGCACGGCGGGTGGTTCATGCGGGTGGTTCAGGCCGTGAGGAGGATCTTCCCCACGTGCGCGCTCTGCTCCATGACGCGGTGCGCCTCGGCGGCCTCCGCCATCGGCATCGTGCGGTCGACCACCGGCCGCACCCGCCCGCCGGCGACGAGCGGCCACACGTGCTCCCGTACGGCCGCGATGATCGCCGCCTTCTCGGCGAGCGGGCGGC
Source organism: Streptomyces sp. URMC 127 (assembly GCF_051386535.1). Classification (NCBI taxonomy): domain Bacteria; kingdom Bacillati; phylum Actinomycetota; class Actinomycetes; order Kitasatosporales; family Streptomycetaceae; genus Streptomyces; species Streptomyces sp. URMC 127. Next base: position 67,785 of record NZ_JBPQTW010000016.1, on the reverse strand, counting down.
CGCGCAGGGACGTGCCCATCACGGCGGCGCGCTTGGTGAGCAGCGCGCCGAGGTCGAGCTCGGCCTTGCGCCCGCCCTGCAGGCCGATGATGACCAGGCGGCCGTTGACGGCGAGGGCGTCCACGTTCCGGGCGAGGTACTTGGCACCGACGATGTCGAGGATGACGTCGGCACCGACGCCGCCGGTGACCTTGTGGAGCTCCTCGACGAAGTCCTGTTCGCGGTAGTCGATGAGGATGTCCGCGCCGAGCTCGCGGCACGCCTCCAGCTTGTCGGCGCTGCCCGCGGTGACGGCGACGCGCGCGCCGACGGCCTTCGCCAGCTGTACGGCCATGGTGCCGATGCCGCTTCCGCCGCCGTGCACGAGGAACGTCTCGCCGGGGCGCAGGTGGGCGACCATGAACACGTTGGACCAGACGGTGGCGGTCACTTCGGGCAGGCAGGCCGCGGTGACCAGGTCCATGCCGTCGGGCACGGGCAGCAGCTGGCCCGCGGGGACGCACACCTTCTGCGCGTAACCGCCGCCCGCCAGCAGCGCGCACACCTCGTCGCCGACCGCCCAGCCGCTCACCCCGGCGCCGAGGGCCGCGATCCGGCCGGAGCACTCCAGGCCCGGGTAGGGGGACGCGCCGGGCGGCGGGTCGTAGAAACCCTGCCGCTGTACGACGTCGGCGCGGTTGACGGCGCTGGCCACGACCTCGATCAGGACCTCGCCCTCGCCGGGTACGGGATCGGGAACCTCGGACCAGACCAGGGCCTCGGGCCCGCCCGGTTCACTAATGGTGATCGCATACATGGTCGCGAGGCTACCGCCGGGGCGCGGCGGTGATCACGGAACATGGGGGGCATGGTGACGCGCAAGATGACCCGACTGTCGCTGTTCCGAACGCTGTGGAGGCGCACCCGCGGCGAGGCCGGAGAGGACGCCGAGGCGGGCCGCTCGATCGTCATGCCCGCCCGGCGCGTCGCGCCGCCGCTGCGGCAGGTGCTGCAGCGGCTGGTCATGGCGCTGCTGGTGCTGGCCGTCACCACACTGATCGTCTACGCGGACCGTACCGGCTACCACGACAACGCCGGCGGCGGCGTCGGCTTCCTCGACTCGGCGTACTACGCGACCGTCACCCTGTCGACCACGGGCTACGGCGACATCACGCCCGTCGGCGCCGGGGCCCGGCTGACGAATATCTTCGTGATCACGCCGCTGCGCGTGCTGTTCCTGATCATTCTGGTGGGAACGACCCTGGAAGTGTTGACCGAGCGGACGCGCCAGCAGGTGCGCGTCCACCGTTGGAGGTCCCGGATGCGAGAGCACACCGTCGTCGTCGGCTACGGCACGAAGGGCCGGCACGCCGTCGAGACGCTGCTGGGACAGGGCAAGCCCAAGGACGGCATCGTCGTGGTCGACCCGCAGAAGAAGGTGGTCGACGCGGCGGCGGCCGAGGGCCTCGTGGGCGTCCTGGGCGACGCCACGCGCTCCGAAACCCTGCTGCGCGCGGAGCTCGGGCGCGCCTCCCAGGTCGTCATCACCACGCAGCGGGACGACACGGCAGCGCTGGTCACGCTGACGGCCCGGCAGCTGAACAAGGCCGCCAAGATCGTCGTCGCCGTGCGGGAGGACGAGAACGTGCCGCTGCTGCGGCAGAGCGGCGCCGACACGGTCGTGACGAGCTCCAGCTCGGCGGGCCGCCTGCTCGGCATGTCGATGATGAGCCCGAACGTCGGCACGGTCCTGGAGGACCTGCTGACGTACGGGAACGGGCTGGACGTGGCGGAGCGCCCGGTCACGAAGCAGGAGGCGGGCCGCTCGCCACGGGACTGCGAGGACCTGGTGGTAGCGGTGGTACGGGGCCACCGGCTCCTGCACTACACGGACCCGGAGGCGGCAACGCTCCACTTGGCGGACCGAGTCATCACCATCAGAAAGGGAGCGACGGGGGAGGAGTCCTGAGGGAACGGCATCGATCTGCGGCTCCGCCGCGCGGGGGCGCCCCGTCAGGGGCGCGGGACAGCATCGATCTGCGGCTCCGCCGCGCGAGCGCGCCCAGCCACAACAGCGCCCCGAAAGGGGCGCGGGGAACTGCGCGACAAGCCACAAACGGCCCGTGCCCAACGGACAGACCCAAGCCCCGTCAGGGGCGCGGGGAACTGCGCGACAAGCCACAGACAACCCGCAGCCAAGCGCGCCCCACCCGTACGCCCCGTACGAAGAACGCAGGCCGGGCCTACGCCACCCCCAACACCGTCACCTCCGCAGCACGAACCGCACCGCCCGCCGGCACCACCGCCATCCCGTCCGCCGCGGCCAGCCCCCGCAACATCGCAGGGCCGTGAAAGCGCAACGGCCGCACGCGGCCGACCCCGTCGTACTCGACCGGCACAAGCCGCGTATCCACCGGATGCCCGGACACCGCCTCCGTGAGGACAGCCCGTACGGGCGCACCGGACACCCGCCCGGTCAGCGCCCGCAGCAACGGCTCGGCGAGCGTCAGGAGCCCGGCCACGGCCGCCAGCGGGTTCCCCGGCAGCCCGACGACGTGCCGGCCGGGCCCGAGCCGCGCGAGCAGCATCGGGTGCCCGGGCCGCACCGCGACCCCGTCGACCAGCAGCTCGGCGCCCAGCCGCCGCAGCGTGGGGTGGACGTGGTCCACGGGCCCGGAGGCCGTGCCGCCGGTGGTGACGACCACGTCCGCCGTGGACGCGGCGAGCGCCCCGTAGAGGGCCTCCGCGTCGTCCCCGAGGCACACCGCCTCACCCGGCTCCGCTCCAAGCGCCCGCAGCCACGGACCGAGCATCGGGCCGAGCGCGTCCCGGATCAGCCCGCCCTCGGGGAGCCCCTCGCGGAGCAGTTCGTCGCCGAGGACGAGCACGTCGACGCGGGGGCGGCGGACGACGGTCAGCGCGTCGTAGCCCGCGGCGGCGGCGAGCCCGAGCAGGGCGGGGGTGACGGGCGTCCCGGCGGGCACGAGCTCGTCGCCCTGCCGGCATTCACCGCCCCGCGGCCGGATGTCCTGGCCATGACTGACGTGCCGGCTGGCAAGCAGCTCGCCCTTCACCGTCACTTCGCCGTGCTCGCTGCGCAGCACGGCCGTCGCCCCGGGCGGAATCGGCGCTCCGGTGGCGATCCGTACGGCGCGCCCGTCGCGCAGGGGGCGGGCGCCGGGCCGGCCCGCGAGGACGTCCTGCTCGCCGGGCGGCGGGAGCTTCCACGGGCCGGGGCCGGCGACGGCCCAGCCGTCCATGGCGGAGGTGTCGAAGGAGGGCAGGTCGGTGAGGGCGACGAGCGACTCGGCAAGGACGTGCCCGAGTGCGTCTGCGAGGGACCGGTCCTCGGCCGGAAGGACGCCGGCGGCTTCGGCGGCCACGGCCCGGGCCGCGGCCCACGAAGAGGACCGGGGGGCGTGGGGGGCGTCGTCGGCCGTCATACGGTCCTCGGCGGCGATGTCGATATCGATGAACGGAAAGTCATCGTAGGCAGGGGCCGGCGCGGGGGCGGGGACGGAAGGCCCTCGCGCGGCGCGCGCATCCCGGGCGGTGCCCACGGGCCGGCCGCCGTCGACCACGCCGCCGCCGACGGGGATCTCGTCGAACGGGAAGTAGGCGAAGGGCCCCCGGCGGTCGTCCACCGGCTCAGCGTGCGGGGACTCGGCATGCCGGGACCCGGCGCCCCCGGAGCCGGAGCGGTCCGAGCCGGAGCGGTCCGAGCTGTGCCGGCCCGAGCCGGGGCGGCCCGAGCCCGGGCGGTCCGAGCCGGGGCGCCCCGCCGCCTCCGCGTCCTCGCCCGGAAGCCGCTCGTCGTCGCGTGCGCGCGAGCGCGCCCCGCGCCGCCGGTCCGCGAAGAGCGCCAACGCCTCCTCCGTGGCCCGGTCGAGCGCGGAATCCCCGTCCACGTCCTTCATCGCGGGCCGTCGGCCTTCCCGGTGGCGCCGTCGTCGGCCGGCTTGCCCGCCGCGTGGTCCTCGGCGGCGGCCGCCTCCGCCGCCCACCGCTGGGCCAGGGCGACGGCCTTGCGGGTGGTCTCGGCCACCGCTTCGGGCCCGCCGCCCGCGCGCCCGGCGGCGTAGCCGACGAGGAAGGTGGTCAGGGGCGCGGCGGGCCGGGCCACGCCGTGCGCGGCGTCGCGCGCGAGGTCCAGGAGGGCGGTGGTGTCGACGTCGAGGTCGATGCCCAGCTCGGCCTTGGCCGCGGAGATCCATTCATCCAGCACGCTCCCATCGTCCCTGATGCGCGCGCGGGCCGTGGCGACGTCCTCCCAGGTGTCACAGTCGAACGAGGCCGTCGGGTGCGGGAACCGGCCGAGGGTGAGCTCGTCGGTGAGCAGCCGCAGCGGCAGCCCGGCGAGGCCGCCGTGTTCGGCGGCGAGCAGCGCGAGCTCGCGGCGGAGCGGCTCGGTGCGGTAGGCGGCGACCAGTGGCTGGTCACGGCCGTCGAGGTCGGTGAGGAGCACTCCTTCCACGTACGGGCTGCCGGTGGCGGCCGCGGCGAGCAGCGCCCGTACGGTCTCGGCGCGCAGGAACGGCAGGTCGGCGGAGAGCACGAGCGTGGTGGCGGCGGCCGTGTGCCGCAGGCCGGCGGCGAGCCCGGCGAGGGGGCCGCCGCCGGGCGGCTCCTCCCGCGCCCACCGCACGGGCCGTGCGGTCGGGCGCCGGGGGCCCACGACGACGGTCTCCTCGGCGTCCGCGCACGCCTCCAGCACCCGGTCCAGCAGTGTGCGTCCGCCCACGCGCAGGGTGGGCTTGTCGGTGCCGCCCAGCCTGCGGGCGGCGCCACCGGCGAGCACTACGGCGTCGTAACCAGTCACCCGATGAGTATGGCCGCTCGCGTTGCGGCGAAGGCTCAGAGGGAGCGCAACAGTACGGCGGGCTGCTCGACGCAGTCGGCCACGTAGCGCAGGAAGCCCCCGGCCGTGCCGCCGTCGCAGACCCGGTGGTCGAAGGTGAACGACAGCTGCACCACGTGCCGCACGGCCAACTCACCCTCGTGCACCCAGGGCTTGGGGGCTATCCGGCCGACGCCGAGCATGGCCGCCTCGGGGTGGTTGATGATCGGCGTGGAGCCGTCGACGCCGAACACGCCGTAGTTGTTCAGCGTGAACGTCCCTCCTGTGAGCTCGGCCGGGCTCAGGGTGCCGGTGCGGGCGGCCTCGGTCAGCCGGGCTATCTCCGCGGAGAGACCGGCGGCGTTGCGCAGGTGGGCGTCCCGGACCACGGGGACGACCAGCCCGCGCTCGGTCTGCGCGGCGAACCCGAGGTGGATGCCGGGCAGCCGGACGATCTCCCGGGCCTCGGTGTCGACGGTGGAGTTGAGGTCGGGATAGCGGGCCAGGGCCGCCGTGCAGATGCGGGCGAGCAGGGCGAGGAGGGATGTCTTCGCCCCGCCCGCGGCGTTCATGGCCTTGCGGGCGGCCAGGAGCTCGGTCGCGTCGGCGTCCACCCAGCAGGTGGCGTCGGGGATCTCCCGGCGGCTCCTGCCGAGCTTCTCGGCGACGGCACCGCGCAGCCCCTTGAGCGGGATGCGCTCGGCACCGGCGGGGGACGGCGTCTTGTCCGCGGCGGCCCGTACGGCGTGCTCCACGTCGGCCCGCAGGATCAGCCCGTCGGGCCCGGACCCGGTCAACGCCCGCAGATCGACGCCGTGTTCCCGTGCCATCTTCCGGACGAGGGGAGAAATAACGGCCACGGGCCCGGCCCCGGCAGCAGCCGCGGAAGCGCCCGCACGCCGCTCACCGGTCCCGCGCCGGAAAGCCCCGCGGACCACAGGATCTCCGGCAGCCTCGGCGCCCCCTCCCGCCGCAACGGCGCCCGGCCCGTGCGAACCGGCCCTGCGGTGCCCGCCCGTCTCAGGACCGTCCGTGAACGCGCCTCCGGATGCCCCGTCAGGAACGAGCGCAGCCGGCAAAGACCCCCGGCCGGCAGGACCGCCCGCCTCGGCTTCTCCCGGCGCCGGCGAGCCGCCACCGGCGGAACCGGCGCCGAAGGGACCGCCCTCCGGCCGGACGCGGCGGCGCCGCGCCGCGGGTGCCCCCGTGCCGTAGCCCACGAGCACGTTGCCGGAAGCCTCCGGCTCCTCTCCCGTGGACGCGGACGCATCCACGGGCCCCGCTCCGACGGCGACCGTCAGCAGCGGCGCTCCCACGGGGATCTCCGCGCCCTCTTCGCCGAAGCGGGCGGTCACCACGCCCCCGTAGGGGCAGGGGACCTCGACCATCGCCTTGGCCGTCTCGACCTCCACGACCGGCTGGTCGACGGCCACGACCTCGCCGACCTCCACCAGCCAGCGCACGACCTCCGCTTCGGTGAGGCCTTCGCCGAGATCCGGCAGCCGGAATTCCTTGACCTCGGGCATCAGCTCTCCGCCTCCCACTGCAGCCGTGCGACCGCATCGAGCACCCGGTCGACGCCGGGCAGATGGTGCCGCTCGAGCATCGGCGGCGGGTACGGGATGTCGAATCCGGCGACGCGCAGCACCGGGGCCTCCAGGTGGTGGAAGCAGCGCTCGGTGATGCGGGCGGCGATCTCCCCGCCGGGCCCGCCGAAGCCGGAGGCCTCGTGGACGATCACCGCGCGGCCCGTGCGCCGGACGGAGGCGCAGACGGTCTCCTCGTCGAAGGGCACGAGCGAGCGCAGGTCGACGACTTCGAGGTCCCATCCCTCCTCGGTGGCGGCCTCGGCGGCTTCCATGCAGACGGGCAGGGACGGCCCGTAGGTGATGAGCGTCGCGGAGGTGCCGCGGCGGCGGACGGCGGCGCGGCCTATGCCCGGCACCGCCTCGGGCGCCTCGGGATCCCACTCGGCCTTGGACCAGTAGAGCCGCTTGGGCTCCAGGAAGACGACCGGGTCGTCGGAGGCGATCGCGGCGCGCAGCAGGCCGTAGGCGTCGGAGACGGTGGCGGGCGTGACCACGTGGAGGCCGGGCGTCGCCACGTAGTACGCCTCGGAGGAGTCGCTGTGGTGCTCGACGCCGCCGATGCCGCCGCCGTAGGGCACCCGGATGGTGAGCGGCATGGGCATGGCGCCGCGCGTGCGGTTGCGCATCCGGGCGACGTGGCTGACGAGCTGCTCGAAGGAGGGGTAGGCGAAGGCGTCGAACTGCATCTCGACGACGGGCCGCAGCCCGTACATGGCCATGCCGACCGCCGTGCCGAGGATGCCGGCCTCGGCGAGCGGGGTGTCGGTGCAGCGGTCCTCGCCGAACTCCTTCACCAGGCCGTCGGTGACGCGGAAGACGCCGCCGAGCGCACCGACGTCCTCTCCGAGGACGTGGACGGACGGGTCCTCGGCCATGGCGTCGCGCAGGGCCCTGTTGAGGGCCTGGGCCATGGAGGCGGGCCGGGATCCGGCCCTGACGGCGGTGGTCATCGGTGCGCACCTTCCCGGGTCGCCGGGGCGGCCTCGGCCTCTGCGGCGAGCTCGGCGCGCAGCAGCTCGGCCTGCTCCCGCAGTTGGGCGGTCTGCTCGGCGTAGACGTGGGTGAAGAGGTCCATGGGATCGAGCAACGGGTCCTGGTTCATGCGCTCGCGCAGGTCGGCTGCCATGCGCTCGGCGGCCTCCTGCTCGGCGGCGGCGACGGACGGGTCCAGCAGCTTGCGCTCCGTCAGCTCCTGCTCCAGCAGGGCGATGGGGTCGTGGCCGCGCCAGGTGTCGACCTCGGCGTCGCTGCGGTAGCGCGTGGCGTCGTCCGCGTTGGTGTGGGCGTCCATGCGGTAGGTGACGGCTTCGACCAGGGTGGGGCCGCCGCCTTCGCGGGCCCTGCGCACGGCCTCGGTGAGCACCTCGTGGACGGCTGCGACGTCGTTGCCGTCGACGAGCCGGCCGGGCATGCCGTAGCCGACGGCCTTGTGGGCCAGCGAGGGGGCCGCGGTCTGCTTGGAGAGCGGCACGGAGATCGCGAAGCCGTTGTTCTGCACGAGGAAGACGACGGGGGCCCGCCACACCGCGGCGAAGTTCAGCGCCTCGTGGAAGTCGCCCTCGCTGGTGCCGCCGTCGCCGACCATGGCGAGCACGACCACGTCGTCGCCCTTGAGGCGCGCCGCGTGCGCGAGGCCCACCGCATGCGGCAGTTGGGTGGCCAGCGGGGTGCACAGCGGTGCGATCCTGTGCTCGTGGGGGTCGTATCCGGTGTGCCAGTCGCCGCGCAGGAGCGTGAGCGCCTGGACGGGGTCGAGGCCGCGGGCGACCGCGGCGAGGGTGTCGCGGTAGCTCGGGAAGAGCCAGTCCTGCTCCTGCAGGACGAGCGCGGCGGCGACCTCGCACGCCTCCTGGCCCGTGGAGGAGGGGTAGACCGCGAGCCGGCCCTGGCGGGTGAGCGCCGTGGTCTGGGTGTTGTAGCGCCGGCCGCGGACGAGGTGCCCGTACAGGCGCAGCAGCAGACCGGCGTCGAGCCCGCCCGCCGCCTCGGTGCCCAGGACGCGGTACGGCTCCGCGTCGGGAAGCAGGGGTGCGGGGTCGGTGCGGGGCCGCCAGGCGGGCGGCGGGGTCGGCCGGTACGAGCCGGGCTGCTCCAGGACCGTCATGACGAGCACCTCCTTCGTGGGGACGGGCTTGACCGGACGCACGGCCGGATGCGGCGGGCGCCCTCCCTACCGATTGTTCGGTCGTCGGCACATTTTGGCTACAGGCGGCCCGCGCCTGTGGACAAACGGTTCTCCACAGCCTGAGATATGGCCAGGACGTCCAAGAGGGGGAGGCGGGACGCCATGCCGGACGAACAGATGGCCTTCACCGGGAGCAGGGCACCCGCGCGGCCGCTGGACGAGATAGACCGCGCCATCCTGCGCATGCTGCAGACGGACGGGCGCGCGTCGATACGGTCCGTGGCCGAGCGGGTGCACGTCTCGCGCGCCAATGCGTACGCGCGGATCAACCGGCTGATCGACGACGGGGTCATCCGGGGCTTCAGCGCCCGGATCGACCAGGAGCGGGCCGGGCAGAGCGCGTCCGCGTACATCACGCTGAAGATCGTGCAGAACTCCTGGCGCGCGGTCCGCGACAAGCTCCTGGAGCTGCCGGGGGCCGCGCACGTCGCCCTGGTGAGCGGTGACTTCGACGTGCTCCTGCTGGTGCACACCAAGGACAACCGCGCCCTGCGCGAGCTGGTGCTGACCCGCATCCAGGCCATGGACGAGGTGCTCAGCACCCGCACGCTGCTGATCTTCGAGGAGACGGATCTCGACGAAGGGGGTCTCTAGGGGGCGAAGGGGCCTCTAGAGGTGAAGGGGGGCGCCAGGGGCTGACGGGGCCGCTAGGGGGTCCGGAGCCCGTCGAACGCCGTGCGCACCACCGCGTCGGCGACCTCTTCGCTGGTCACGGCCCCGCCGCGCTCGGGGCGGTACCACTCCACCACGGAGTTGATCATTCCGAAGAGCAGCCGGGTGGCCAGCCGGGCGTCGACGTCCGCGCGCAGGTCGCCGTCGGCCGCCGCCTGCTTGAGCAGCTCGGCGACGCGGTGGTCGAACTCGCGGCGGCGCTCCATCGCCCAGCGCTCGGTGCCGGTGTTGCCGCGCACGCGCAGCAGCAGCGTCACGTAGGGCAGCTCGGCCATGAGCACCTCGACGGTGCGGCGGGTGACGTACTGCAGCCGGTCGACGGCGCGGCCGCCGGCCGCCCCGGGCTCGTCCAGCACGGCGAAGAGCTCGTCCAGGGCGCGGCTTATGGCGAGCCGGAGCAGCTCTTCCTTGCCCTTCACGTGGTGGTAGATGGAGGACTTGGAGATCCCGGCCGCCTTGGAGAGGTGCTCCATGGACGTGCCGTCGTAGCCCCGCTCGTTGAACACCCCGACGGCGACCGCGAGCAGCGATTCGGGCGTGTAGGTGTCGCGCTTGGCCATGGTCATGATTACAGCAGGCTCTCTTCGACGGCCGCACGGCGGCGGAGGGAAAGGGACGGGTCGTAGCGGCCGCCCGGGTAGTCCTGGGCGAGGCCCCGCAGCATGCCGCGCACGCGGGTCAGCCCGATCTCGCGGCCCCACTCCAGCGGGCCGCGCGGGTAGTTCACGCCCAGCCGCATGGCGGTGTCGATGTCCTCGCGGCTCGCCACGCCGCGGCCGGCGGCGTCCTCGGCGAAGTCGACGAGCATGGCGACCGTACGGGCGACGATCAGGCCCGGGACGTCGGCGATGACGCTGACCTTCTTGCCGAGCGCCTGGAACAGGCCCACGGCGGCCTGCACGTCCCGCTCCGAGGCCTTCTCGGAGGGGGCGAGGGCGATCCGGGTGCAGGTCCGGTAGTCGAGGGCCAGGTCGAAGCAGATGCGCGGCTCGCCGTTCTGCGGGGTGGCCGCCTCGCCGTCCGTGAGGGTGAGCAGCGCCCCACCGGGGAGGCTGATGTGCCACGCAGACTCGTACGGCGCACGGTCGCGCACGACCTTGATCCCGGCGTTCTCGGCCATCTCCCGCAGCGGGGCGCAGACGCGAGGGGCCTCGCCGTGCCAGCCGATCCCGGCGGGTGGTTCGCACGGCGCCGCGGTGGCGGGTGCGGGACGTTCGGCGCCTTCCTCGTACGAGAACCATCCGCGGCCGGACTTCCGGCCGAGCAGCCCGGCCTCCACGAGCCGCTGCTGAGCCAGGGAGGGCGTGAACCGGGGGTCGTGGAAGAACGCCTCGTACACCGAACGAGTGACGGCGTTGTTCACATCCTGGCCGATGAGGTCGGTGAGCTCGAAGGGGCCCATGCGGAAGCCGCCGCACTCCCGCAGCACGGCGTCGATGGTCGCCGGGTCCGCCCCGCCCTCCTCGTAGACGCGGAAGGCCTCCGCGTAGAAGGGCCGGGCGAGCCGGTTGACGATGAAGCCGGGGGTGTCGGCGCAGGCCACCGGCGTCTTGCCCCAGGCGGCGACGGTGGCCCGGGCGCGGCCCGCGGCCTCCGGGTCCGTGGCGAAGCCCCGGACCACCTCGACCAGCGGCAGCAGCGGTGCGGGGTTGAAGAAGTGCAGGCCGACGAAGCGGCCGGGGTGCCGCAGAGCGCCGGCGACGGCGGTCACCGACAGGGACGAGGTGTTGGTGGCCAGCAGGCAGTCGTCCGCAACGACCGATTCCAGCTCGGCGAACAGCTTCTGTTTGGCGTCGAGTTGCTCGACAATCGCCTCGATGACGAGGGCGGAGCCGGCGAGTCCGGCGAGCCGCACGGCGGGCTGCAGACGGGCGCGGGCCGCGTCCCGGCCGGCCGCGTCGAGCCTGCCCTTGTCCACCAGGCGGCCGAGCCGGGCGGCGATCGCCCGGGCGGCCTCCTCCGCGCGTCCGGGCGCGGCGTCGTACAGCCGCACCGCGTGGCCCGCCGTGAGGGCGACCTGGGCGATGCCCTGGCCCATGGTGCCGGCGCCGACGACGGCGACGGTCCCGGCGGGGTCGATTGGGGTCATGGCAGTGATCCTCCCCGAAGTGTTGTCCACAGCTTCGCCGGGCCCCCTTGCCCCGACCGATCGTTCGGTTACTGTATCCACCGGGGGTGCGTCTGGTCCCCCGTATCGGAGCCCCGCTCGACAAGGAGTTGGTCAGCCGTGACCGCCGGACTCACCACCGCTCAGTTGACCGAGAAGCACCGCCCCACCCTGGATCAGGCGCTGGAGGCCATCCGCACGCGCGCCTACTGGTCCCCCTTCCCCGAGCACCCGAAGGCGTACGGCGCGGAGGGGTCCGTGCCCGGCAGCCTGAGCGCAGCCGAGGGCCGGGCTGCCTTCGAGGCGCTGCGCGGCGCGCGCTTCGAGCTGGACCAGCCGGGCACCGACGGCTGGGCGGGCGCCGAGGTGTCGCCGTTCGGGATCGAGCTGGGCATCGAGTATCCGCACCCGGCCGTCGAGGAGCTGCTGCCGGCCCTGCGCGCGGCGATGCCGCAGTGGCGCGAGACGGGCCCGGAGGCGCGTGCCGCGGTCTGCCTGGAGATCCTCGCCCGGATCAACGCCCGCTCGCACGAGTTCGCGCACGCCGTCATGCACACCAGCGGCCAGGCCTTCATGATGGCCTTCCAGGCCGGCGGCCCGCACGCCCAGGACCGCGGCCTGGAGGCCGTCGCCTACGCCTATGCGGAGCAGATCCGCACCCCGGGCTCGGCGGACTGGTCCAAGCCGCAGGGCAAGCGCGATCCGCTGGAGCTGCGCAAGGAGTTCACGGCCGTGCCGCGGGGCGTCTCCCTGCTCATCGGCTGCAACACCTTCCCCACGTGGAACGGCTTCCCCGGCTTCTTCGCCTCCCTCGCCACGGGCAACGCCGTCCTCGTCAAGCCCCACCCGCGCGCGGTGCTGCCGCTGGCCCTGACCGTGCGGATCGCCCGCGAGGTGCTGCGCGAGGCGGGCTTCTCGCCCGACCTGGTGGCCCTGGCCGCCGAGCGGGACGGCGAGGGCATCGCCAAGACGCTGGCCGTGCGCCCCGAGATCCGCATCATCGACTACACCGGCTCCACCGCCTTCGGCGACTGGCTGGAGGCCAACGCCCGTCAGGCCCAGGTGTTCACGGAGAAGGCCGGCGTCAACACGGTCGTCATCGACTCCACGGACGACTACAAGGGCCTCCTCGGCAACCTGGCCTTCTCGCTCTCCCTCTACAGCGGCCAGATGTGCACCACCCCACAGAACTTCCTGATCCCCCGCGGCGGCATCACCACCGACGCCGGACCCAAGTCCTACGACGAGGTGGTGGCGGATCTGGCCGCCGCGGTGCAGGGCCTGCTGGGCGACGACGCCCGGGCCAACGCCCTGCTGGGCGCCATCGTCAACGACCAGGTCAAGGAGCGGATCGAGGCCGCGGGCCGGCTCGGCGAGGTCGCCCTCGCCTCCCGCGCCGTGGAGAACCCCGACTTCCCCGGCGCGACCGTCCGCACCCCGGTGATCGTGAAGCTGGACGGCGCCAAGCCCGACGCCGAGGCGGCCTACTTCTCGGAGTGCTTCGGCCCGGTGTCCTTCGCCGTCGCCGTCGACTCCGCGGCGGAGGCCGTGGAGCTGCTGCGCCGCACGGTGCGCGAGAAGGGCGCGATGACGGTGGGGGCGTACACCACGTCGGCGGAGGTCGAGCGGCTGGTGGAGGAGGCCTGCCTGGAGGAGTGCGCCCAGCTGTCCCTCAACCTGACCGGCGGGGTCTTCGTGAACCAGACGGCGGCGTTCTCCGACTTCCACGGCTCCGGCGGCAACCCCGCCGCGAACGCGGCCCTGTGCGACGGCGCGTTCGTGGCGAACCGCTTCCGCACGGTCGAGGTGCGCCGCCCCGCGTAGGCCGGCCTAGCCCCGGCCCGGGCCGGGGCCGCCCCAGTGGAACAGCGCCATGGCAACGCTCGTGGCGAGGTTGTAGCTGGAGACCTGGGGGCGCATGGGGAGGGCGACCAGCCGGGTCGCCCTCTCGCGCAGCTCGGCCGAGAGGCCGTGCCGCTCGGAGCCGAAGGCGATCAGCGCGTCGTCGGGCAGCCGCACGGAGCGGATGTCGTCGCCCTCCGGGTCCAGGGCGTAGAGCGGCCCGGGCGGGAGCTCGGGCAGGGGCAGCCGCTCGACGGCGGTCGCGTAGTGCAGGCCGGCCCCGGCCCGCACGGCGTTGGGATGCCAGGGGTCCATGTCCCCGGTGGTCACGACGCCCGTGGCGCCGAATCCGGCGGCGAGCCGGATCACGGCGCCCACGTTGCCGAGGTTGCGCGGATTGTCGAGCACGACGACGGGGGCCTTGCGGGGCGCCCGCGAGAGCGCGTCGAGGTTCGCCGTGCGCCGCGGCCGCACGGCGAGGGCGGCCACCCCTGTGGGGTGGATCCTGGGCACCAGCTCGCGCAGGTCCCCGGCGGGGATCTCGACCAGGCGCTCGGCGAGCGTCGCGGTGAGGTCGTCGGCCAGGGCCTCGGCCAGCGTGAGCGCCGCCTCCTTGTCGCTGGTGACCGCGAGCGGCACATCCGCGCCGAAGCGCAGCGCGTGCTTCAGGGCATGGAAGCCGTCGAGCAGTACGGCGTCAGGGGCGAGCTCGCCCCACTGCCGGACTGCGGCAGCGGCTTCGTCCTCGGTCATGCCCTCAGCCTACGAGAGTCCTGGTGGCCGCCTCGTCGTCCTCGGCCTGCACCGGGGACTGCTGCGTGCGGGCCGGCAGAAGCCGGTCGCGGGCGCGGCCGGCGAGGGAGCCCAGGCGGCGCAGGAAGGAGGTCGGCAGGAAGACCGCGTCGGCCACGATCATCGCCAGGGAGAAGAACGGCAGCCCGAGCAGGAGGGCGATGCCGAGGTGCTCCATCATCATCACGGCGAGCAGGACGTTCTTGACCCGCCGGTTCAGCAGGGTGAAGGGGAAGGCGACCTGCACGGCCACGGTGCCGTAGCTGAGCAGCAGGACGAGCAGCCCGCTGCCGGCGAGGGCGTGGGAGAGCTCGGGCCAGGGCGAGAAGTAGTCGAGGTGCAGCGGGTAGTACAGGGCGGTGCCGTCCTGCCAGCGGGAACCCTGGATCTTGTACCAGCCGGCCGTGGCGTAGATCAGGCAGACCTCGGCCATGATCACCAGAAGTCCGGCGTTGTGCAGCAGATTGGCCAGGGCGTCGAGGACGGCGCGCGGCTCGCCCGAGCCGTGCCGCTCCGCGACCCACCACAGGCCCTGCACCAGCCACAAGGCCCACAGGGCGCTCGCCCAGCCGACGCCGGGGAGCGGCCCGTGCCCGGTCCACGACATCCGCGTGTCGCCGAGGATCATCGCCGCGGCCAGGGCCAGTCCGCAGCCCGCCCACAGCACGATGCCCGTCAGGTCGAGGCCTGCCGGCTGCCCCGCCCGCTTCGCCGCGCGGCGGGCGTCGAGGGACCAGACGCGGCCGCAGCGCGTGAGGATCAGGTAGAGCGCCATCAGGTGGATGACGTTGTCGCCGCCGTCGCCGAGGAAGACGCTGCGGTTCTGCAGCGACAGCACGCCGATCATGGAGAGGACGGTCATGGTCCGGGTCCGCCAGCCGAGGGCGAGCAGGGCGGCGGTGACGATCGCGAAGGCGTAGACGGCCTCGAACCACAGGCCGCCGTCGGACCAGAGCAGGGCGGTGAAGGCGTGGTTGTCGGCCGTCAGCCGGCGGGCCATCTCCCAGCTCCACGGCCCGTCGGGGCCGTACATCTCGTGCCGGTTCGGCCACTCGCGCAGCAGGAAGACCATCCACGTGAAGGACAGGCCTATCCGGATCACGGCCGCCTGGTGGGCCCCGAGGGCGGTGCCGGTGACGCGGTCGAAGCCGCGCGAGAGCCGGTCGCCGAGCGGCAGGGACGTGCTCATCGGTTCTTCGCCTCCGTACGGTCGGCGGCGGTGACCTGCCACCAGCCCAGCACCCGGTAGGAGGGCTTGGGCTCGTTCTTCTCGTCGCTCCAGGACGGCGGCGCGACCAGGGTGGTCACGGCACGCACCTGGACGCGCTGGACGGTCCGCCCGTCCTGCCCGGCGCCGAGCCGGCCGACGACGATGCGCCGGACGTACTGCTCGGAGAGGGCGCCGCGCAGCCCGTTGGGCTGTTCCTTGACGTCGTGGGAGCTGGTGTAGAAGTCCCAGGCGCGGCGCAGTTCGTTCTGCTGCGTGTGGCTGGGGAGGAGGTTGTGGCGGATCTCGGCGCCGTCCCGGGCGGTGAGGTCGGTCCAGCCGGTGACGGTGGTCCGGCCGTCGGGGGCGCGGAGCTCGGCGCGCGCCTGGACGGCGACGTTCTGCTGGAGCGGGTTGGGAGCGAAGAACTTCCAGTTCTGCTCGTACTCCGGGTAGATGTAGTCGTCTATCGCGGTGGCGTTCTGCTTGGTGACCGTGTTCGACGGCGCCACGTGCAGGAACACCATCCCGAGGTGGACGGCCGCCGTCACCGCGATCACCGCCGCGCCCGCCGCGACGACGAGGCGCGCGGGCAGGGACAGCCCCGCCGGGCCGCCGGCCCGCTCGTGCCCGTCATCCGACTCCATACCCGCCCCGTTCCTGCGTCGGCCCTCTGCTGTGCACCCGAACGGTACCGAGGTCACCTTGCCGGGCACAGCGCCCGGGGGGTTATCCACAGGCTTGACACCCTCCCGCGGCCGCCCGCACCATTGAACCGAACGATCGGTCGGTCGGGCCGGTCGCGAAGCGGGCGGAGAGGCAGGGGGCAATGCCATGACGACGATGGCGCCGGACGCAGGAGCCCAGGACACCACGGCCCTGGAGGCGGTCTTCGACGCCGCCGTGGCCGCCGACGAGCGCATCGAGCCGCGGGACTGGATGCCCGACGCCTACCGCGCCACCCTCGTCCGCCAGATAGCGCAGCACGCCCACTCCGAGATCATCGGCATGCAGCCCGAGGCCAACTGGATCACGCGCGCCCCCTCGCTGCGGCGCAAGGCGATCCTCATGGCCAAGGTGCAGGACGAGGCCGGCCACGGCCTGTATCTCTACAGCGCCGCCGAGACCCTGGGCACCGGGCGCGACGAGCTGCTCGACAAGCTCCACTCGGGCCGCCAGAAGTACTCCTCGATCTTTAACTACCCCACCCTGACCTGGGCCGACGTCGGCGCCATCGGCTGGCTGGTGGACGGCGCCGCGATCACCAACCAGGTCCCGCTGTGCCGCTGCTCCTACGGCCCCTACGCCCGTGCCATGGTCCGCATCTGCAAGGAGGAGTCCTTCCACCAGCGCCAGGGGTACGAGCTCCTGCTGGCCCTCAGCCGCGGCACCGAGGCCCAGCACGCGATGGCGCAGGACGCCGTGGACCGCTGGTGGTGGCCCTCCCTCATGATGTTCGGCCCGCCCGACGCGGAGTCGGCGCACTCGGCGCAGTCCATGGCCTGGAAGATCAAGCGGCACTCCAACGACGAGCTGCGCCAGCGGTTCGTGGACATCTGCGTTCCGCAGGCCGCCTCCCTCGGCCTGACCCTCCCCGACCCCGACCTGCGGTGGAACGAGGAGCGGGGCCACCACGACTTCGGCGCCATCGACTGGACCGAGTTCCAGGAGGTGCTCCGCGGCAACGGCCCCTGCAACGACCAGCGGATCGGTCAGCGCCGGCGCGCCCATGAGGAGGGCGCGTGGGTGCGCGAAGCAGCCGCCGCGTATGCGGCCAAGCACGGAAAGGCGACGGCATGACGAACGCTGACTGGCCGCTGTGGGAGGTCTTCGTGCGCAGCAGGCGCGGGCTCGCCCACACCCACGCGGGCAGCCTCCATGCCCCGGACGCGGAGATGGCCCTGCGCAATGCGCGCGACCTCTACACCCGCCGCTCCGAAGGGGTCTCCATCTGGGTGGTGCCCTCCGCCGCGGTCACCGCCTCCTCGCCCGACGAGAAGGACCCCTTCTTCGAGCCGGCCGCCGACAAGCCCTACCGCCACCCGACCTTCTACGAGATCCCGGAAGGGGTGAAGCACCTGTGAGCGGAGCACCCGCGACCACCCCGGAGACCTCCCCGGCCACCGCCGCCCTGGCGCTCGGCGACGACGCCCTGGTGCTCTCCCACCGGCTGGGCGAGTGGGCGGGGCACGCGCCCGTGCTGGAGGAGGAGGTCGCCCTCGCCAACATCGCCCTGGACCTGCTCGGCCAGGCCCGCGCCCTGCTCTCCCTCGTCGGCGACGAGGACGAGCTGGCCTTCCTCCGGGAGGAGCGCGCCTTCCGCAACACCCAGCTCGTCGAGCAGCCCAACGGCGACTTCGCCCGCACCATCGCCCGCCAGCTGTACTTCTCCGTCTACCAGCACCTGCTGTACGGGCAGCTGGCCGCCGGCGACGGCCCGTTCGCGCCGCTGGCCGCCAAGGCCGTCAAGGAGGTCGCCTACCACCGCGACCACGCCGAGCAGTGGACGCTGCGCCTCGGCGACGGCACGGAGGAGAGCCGCTCGCGGATGCAGCGCGCCCTGGACGCCCTCTGGCGGTATACGGGCGAGCTCTTCGAGCCCGTCGAGGGCCTGACCGCCGACCGGGCGGCCCTGCGCGAAGGATGGCTGGCCGCCGTGACCGAGGTCGTCGAGCGCGCCACGCTGAGGATGCCGGAGGGCCCGCAGGGCGGCGCGTGGGCGGCCGGTGCGGGCCGCCAGGGCATCCACACCGAGCCGTTCGGGCGGATGCTCGCCGAGATGCAGCACCTGCACCGCAGCCACCCGGGGGCGTCATGGTGACCGCCTCCCCGTCCTCCCGGGCCGCAGCCGCCCAGGGCCCCACCCGGCTCGAAGAGGAGCTCCGCGCCCTGGCGGGAGCCGTCCCCGACCCCGAGCTGCCCGTGCTCACCCTGGCCGAGCTCGGCGTGCTGCGCGGCCTGCACGTCACCGGCCCCGGCCGGGTCGAGGTGGAGCTGACCCCCACCTACACCGGCTGCCCGGCGGTGGAGGCGATGTCCGCGGACATCGAGCGCGTGCTCCACGAGCACGGCCAGGCCGAGGTCTCCGTCCGCACGGTGCTCTCCCCCGCCTGGTCCACCGACGACATCACGGCCGAAGGGCGCCGCAAGCTGCAGGAGTCCGGCATAGCGCCGCCCCGGCCCACGGGCCCGGCCGGGCCCGTCATGGTCGGCCTGGCCATCCGGTGCCCCCACTGCGGATCCACCGAGACATCGCTGCTCAGCCGCTTCTCCTCCACCGCCTGCAAGGCACTGCGCCGCTGCGAGTCCTGCCGCGAACCCTTCGACCACTTCAAGGAGTTGTAGATGGCTGCGGCCCGCCACGGCGCCTTCCACCCCCTGCGGGTGGCGGCCGTCGACCCGCTCACCGACGACTCGGTCGCCGTGACCTTCGCCGTGCCGCCCGCGCTGCGGGAGACCTACCGCTACGCACCGGGCCAGCACATCGCCCTGCGCCGCACCACCCCGGAAGGCACCGAGATCCGCCGTACGTACTCGGTGTGCGTGCCCCCGCCCGCCCCGGGGGAGCCCGGGCCCGCCGAGCTGAAGGTGGGTGTCCGGCTGGTGGACGGCGGCGAGTTCTCGACGTACGCCCTCAAGGAGCTGGCCGCCGGTGACACGGTGGAGGTGATGGCGCCGACCGGGCGGTTCGTCCTGGAGCCGCGGCCCGGGCACTTCGCGGCCGTCGTGGGCGGCAGCGGCATCACACCCGTGCTGTCCATCGCCGCGACGCTGCTGCAGCGGGAGCCGAAGGCCCGGTTCTG
This sequence comes from Streptomyces sp. URMC 127, assembly GCF_051386535.1. Lineage (NCBI taxonomy): Bacteria > Bacillati > Actinomycetota > Actinomycetes > Kitasatosporales > Streptomycetaceae > Streptomyces > Streptomyces sp. URMC 127. The sequence goes on along the minus strand of NZ_JBPQTW010000016.1, from coordinate 48,772 downwards.
CCTCATACGCAGCGACCGGAGCACGGCCTCCACGATGTTCCTGGAGGAGGTCGCCGACCTCAAGGACCGCTTTCCCGACCGCTTCCAGCTGGTGCAGACCCTCTCCCGCGAGGAGCAGCAGGCCGGGCTGCCCTCCGGGCGGCTGGACGAGGAGCGGCTGACCCGGCTCCTGCCCGCCCTGGTGCCGGTCGGGGAGATCGGCGGCTGGTTCCTGTGCGGGCCCTACGGGCTGGTGCGGGGGGCGGAACGGGCGCTGCGCGCCCTGGGCGTCGGGCGGGACCGCATCCACCAGGAGATCTTCCACGTGGAATCCGGCGTAGAAGCAGGCCTGGGATCCGGTGCCCCGTCCTCCGCCCGGGCCGCGGGCGGCGCCGGAGAGCGGGCCCCGGCCTCCCCCGCGCACAGCACGGTCACCGCCACGCTGGACGGGCGCAGCGGCAGCTGGCCGGTGCAGGAAGGGGAGACGCTGCTGGAGGCGGTCCTGCGCAACCGCGCCGACGCGCCCTACGCCTGCAAGGGCGGGGTGTGCGGGACGTGCCGGGCGTTCCTGGTCCGGGGCGAGGTGCGGATGGACCGGAACTTCGCCCTGGAGCCGGAAGAGGTCGAGGGCGGCCACGTGCTGGCCTGCCAGTCGCACCCGGTGACGGAGGAGGTGGATATCGACTTCGACCGCTGAGGGAGTTACCGGTCGCACCGCCGGAGGCGTTCCCAATTGCTTCACCCCGCCCTACATTGACGGACCGTCAGTTCCAGTGTTGCCGGTACGGGCCGATCCGGACCGGACCGGCAAGGGTGCGGGAGGACGGCGCCAGTGGACTTCACCTTCAGCGAGGAACAGCAGGCGGCCGCCGAGGCGGCGCGGGCCGTGTTCTCCGGGGTCTCCCCCGACGCCGTGCCCAGCCCCGTGCTCTCGCGGGGCCCGGTCGCGGAGGACTTCGACCGTGCGCTGTGGCGCAGACTGGCCGCGGCGGATCTGCTGAGCCTCACCGTCGCCGCCCGGCACGGCGGGGCGGGACTCGGGCCGATCGCCCTGTGCCTGGTGCTGCGCGAGGCCGGCCAGGTCCTCGCCCGGGTGCCGCTGCTGGAGACCGGCGCCACGGCGCTCGCGCTGAGCACGCACGGCGGTGCGGCAGGGGCTCCGATCCTGCCCGCGCTCGGGCGGGGGGAGCTGTCCGTCACGGTCGCCTCCAGCGGGCGGACCGGGCACGACGCGGCGGAGCTCTCGGTCACCGCACGTCCGGCGGCCGGGGAGGACCTGGTGTTCGACGGCGTGCAGACGGCCGTGCCGTGGGCGCCGTACGCCGACCTGATCGTCGTCCCGGCGTGCGATGCGGACGGCCGGAGCGTGCTCGGGCTCGTCCCCCGCGATCACCCAGGGGTCGCCCTGGGCCCGCAGGTGTCGACGAACGGCGAGCGGTACGCGGAGGTACGGCTCGACGCCGTACGGCTCGGCAGCTCGCAGGTCGTCACCGCCGAAGGAGCCTGGCCGCGGCTGCGCGCCCTGCTCACCACCGGGACGTGCGCGCTCGCGCTCGGGGTCGCGACGGCGGTGTGCCGTATGACCAGCGCGTACACGAGCAAGCGGGAGCAGTTCGGCTTCCCGCTGGCCACGTTCCAGGCGGTGGCCGTCCAGGCCGCGGACCGCTACATCGACCTGCGGGCCATGGAGGCCACGCTCTGGCAGGCCGCGTGGCGCCTGGAAACCGGGGCGGACGGGGACCTCCCGGCCGAGGCGGACCTCGCCGTCGCGAAGGTGTGGGCCTCGGAAGGGGTGCGGCGCGCGGTGCAGACAGCGCAGCACCTGCACGGCGGCTTCGGCGCCGACACCGGATACGCCCTGCACCGGTACCACGCCTGGGCCAAGCAGCTGGAGCTGTCCCTGGGCCCGGCCGCGGCGCACGAGGAAGCACTGGGCGACCTGCTGGCCGCCCACGCACCCGAGGGCTAGCTCCGGCCTCGGCTTCGGCTCCGGCTCCGGCCTCGGCTTCGGCTTCGGCTAGATCACGGTCCCGGGAGCGCCGTTGCCGTCCACGACGGGACGGCCCGCGGCCTCCCAGACCTGCATGCCGCCCTCGACGTTCACCGCGTCCATGCCCTGCTGCACCAGATAGGCGGTGACCTGCGCGGAACGGCCGCCCGAGCGGCAGATGACGTTGATCCGGCCGCCGTCCGGCGCCTTCTCCGTCAACTCGCCGAAGCGGGCCACGAAGTCGCTCATCGGGATGTGCAGAGCGCCCTCCGCGTGGCCGGCCGCCCACTCGTCGGCCTCGCGCACATCCAGCAGAAAGTCGTCGGACGAGAGCGCGTCGACGCCGACCGTGGGAATCCCGGAACCAAAGCTCATGCCCACGACGCTACCCGACCAGTTCCCGAAGATGCGCCTCGCGCTCGGCGACCTGGGCGCGCAGCCCCTCGGCGATCTCCTCCAGCAGGCCGTCGGGGTCCTCCGGCGCCATCCGCAGCATCGAGCCGATCGCCGAACCCTCCAGCTCGGCGGCCAGCCCGGCCAGCATCTCCTTGCGCTGCGCCAGCCACTCCAGGCGGGCGTAGAGCTCCTCCGCGCGGTCCAGGGGCCGCGGCTCCGGCGCCGGTCCCGCCGCCCACTCCGCGGCCAGGGCGCCCAGGAGCTCCTCGTCACCGTCCGCGTAGGCGGCGTTGACGCGCACGATGAACGCCTCGCGGCGCAGCCGCTCGTCCTCGTCCCGCGCCAGGTCCGGGTGGGCCTCGCGGACCAGCTCCCGGAAGGCCCGGCGGGCCTCGTCGCTCGGGCGCACCCGGCGGGGCGGACGGACCGGCTTCTCCGTGAGCATCGCCATGCCCTCCGGCGAGAACCCGTCGGAGTCCAGCCAGCCGCCGAACAGCTCCTCCACCCCGGGCAACGGCTGCACCAGCGCGCGGGCCTCACGGGCCTTGCGCAGGTCCTCGGGGTCACCGCTGCGGGCGGCGACGGCCTCGGCGATCTGTGCGTCCAGCTCCTCGAGGCGGGCGTAGACGGGGCCGAGGCGCTGGTGGTGCAGGCGGGAGAAGTTCTCCACCTCCACACGGAACGTCTCCACCGCGATCTCGAACTCGATCAGCGCGGTCTCGGCCGTGCGGACGGCTTGCTCCAGGCGGGAAGTGTCTGCTTCCGGATTCATCACCCACCCAGCGTAGTTCCCTCCCGGAGGGGTTCCCGGCACGTCCGGGGTGAGGCCGTTCCGGCACCGCCGGGGCGCGCCGTAGTGGTTGCTCGCCGCTGCGGCGGGGGCTTTCTGCCCCGCAGCGAGGCGACCCCGGCAGAGACGGCCGGGCGCGCCACCCAGGAGCGGGGGCTAGACCCCCGCCTCCGCCCGTACCCGCCCCGCGCGGACCGCAGTGACCAGCGCCTCGTGGTCGGCTTCCGTGCGGTCCGCGTAGGTGCGGGCGAACGCGGCCACCGCCTCGTCCAGGGCCTCGGACTTGCCGCAGTAGGCCGCTATGAGGCGCGGGTCCGTGGTGTGGGAGTGGGCGCGGGCGAGGAGCGCGCCGGTGAGGCGGGCGTAGTCGTCGAGCTCCGCGGGGGCGAGGGCCGCCGGGTCGACGCTGCCCTTGCGGTTGCGGAACTGCCGCACCTGGTACGGCCGCCCCTCGACCGTGGCCCAGCCCAGCAGCACGTCGCTCACGACCTGCATCCGCTTCTGGCCGAGCACGACCCGCCGCCCCTCGTGCCCCTCCGGCGCCGCCGCGAAACCGGCCTTCTCCGCGTACGGCAGCAAGGCCGAGGGCCGGGCCTCCTTCACCTGGAGGACCAGCGGCTCCCCGCGGTGGTCCAGGAGCAGCACCACGTACGAGCGCAGCCCCACGCTCCCGGTGCCGACGATGCGGAACGCCACGTCCTGCACCTCGTAGCGGGCGAGCAGCGGCAGCAGCTCCTCCGGGAGGGTGCCGAGGTAGCCCTCCAGCCCCCGGGCGACCGCGGCCGCCTCGCCGTCCGGCAGGCGGCGCAGCACCGGCGGGGCGTCCACGAAGCGCCGGCCGCCGTCCGTCTTCTCCGTGGCCTTGGCGGCGAAGCGGGCGCTCGTGTTCCGCCGGGCCTTCCCGGCGACCCGCTCCAGGGTGCCGGTCAGGTCACGGGCGTCCGCGTGGGAGACGAGCCGCTCGTCGGCGATGGCGTTCCAGGCGTCCGCGACGGGCATGCCGGCGAGCAGCCGCATGGTGTGCCGGTACGAGCCCGCGGCGTCGCGCGCCGCGGCCCGGCAAGTGGCCTCGTCCGCGCCCGCCTCCCGCCCGGCCAGCACCAGCGAGGCGGCGAGCCGCTTCACGTCCCACTCCCAGGGCCCGTGCAGGGTCTCGTCGAAGTCGTTGAGGTCGATGACGAGTTCGCCGCGCGCGTCGCCGTAGAGCCCGAAGTTGGCGGCGTGGGCGTCACCGCAGATCTGGGCGCCGGCCCCGGTCACGGCGGTGTCCATCAGGTCGTACGCCATGAGCCCGGCGGACCCGCGCAGGAAGGCGAAGGGGGACGCGGCCATCCGGCCGACCCGTATCGGCGTGAGCTCGGGCAGCCGGCCCGCGTTCGAGGCCTCGACGGCGGCGACCGCGTCCGGCCGGTCCGGCCCGGCGGCCCACCGCGCGTGCGCGGACCGCGGCACCCGCTCGCGCAGCGCCTTGCCCTCCGCCTTCGGCGACGCGGCCGCCCCCGCGGACCCGGCAGGGCGGGCGAACCCCGGCACGTACGGCAGTCGCGGCATCGCGCCCACCTCCCCCTTCGTACACCGTCGTACAACGCCACCCGCACCGCGCGCGGCGATCGATGCCGAGAACCTACCGGCGCGGCACGCGCACGAGACAGAGGGGCGCGCCCGCGGACCCGTCACCGTAGAGGCGCGGCAGAACCCGGCCCGAGCACACCGAACGCTCCGAAAACACCGAACGCTCCGGGCGCACGGAACGGCTCCCGCGCCCGGATCAGCTCACGCGCACAGAGGCGTGACGGACCCCGCCGCGCGCCGCCTCCGCGCCGCGTACCGGCGCGCCCCCGCCCGCGCGGCGACGAGGTGGGCGACCGAGGCCAGAGTGATGTGGCGGTGCCAGCCCTGGAACGAGCGGCCCGCGAAGTCCCGGATGCCGGTGTGCTCGGAGATCTCCGCGAAGTCCCGCTCGACGACGTCCGTGAGGCGGGTCAGCCGCAGCAGGGTGATCAGTGGCAGCCGCCGGGCGTCGGTGAGCCACAGGCGGGACGGCCACCGGTCCGAGGAACGCCAGTCGCCCATGAGCAGCATCGGCCGGTGGTGCACGGCCGCGTTGCCGCCGCCGGGCGCCTGGCACGCCAGCAGCACGGGGATGGCGCTCACCACGCCGAAGTGGACCCGGCTCCCCGTCACGTCCGACCACTCGACCTGGCGGCGCATCCGCTTCATCGAGGAGATCAGGTTCACCGCGGGCACCTCCTTGTCGCTGTACCCCTGCAGCAGGGAGCCGTCGACCCGCAGCGGCGTCGCGCCGTCGATGCGCAGGATCAGGGAGGCGCCCGCCCGGGCGAAGCGCCCCACGGTCGCGCCCGCGTCGAGACCGTCCACGTCCACGACGACGGGGCGCCTGCGCAGGCCCCAGGCGTCGGCCGCCTCCACGGCGACCGACCCGGCGTGCTCCTCCAGGGAGACGACGCGGCTGGCGGCCGGTATGTGCGCGCGGCTGCGCCGGGCCGGGTCCTCCAGCCAGTTCCTGGAGAGCACCAGGCTCCAGTTGAACGGCACGCTCATCCGCTCCGAGGCGCTCCACGCGCTGAACGCCCGCTGCCCGTTGACGGTCTGCCCCAGGTGGGGGAGGAACTGCTGGTCGACGCCGACCGAGTGGATGCCCGCCTTGGGGATGACCGTGGAGTTCACCACCCACGCCTGGGGGCGCACCACCTCGTCCGCCAGGCGCGCCAGCGCGCCCCGCACGGGCGCCCAGTTCCAGGACGACGCGGTGATGAAGTGGTGAACGCTCTGCTGGAGCGCCTTCCCGCCGATCTGTTCCGCGACGTTGCGCAGGGTCTTGCGGCCCTCGGCCGCCAGCAGGCCGCGCACGTACTGCTCCGCCATCCGGCGCTGGTCGTTCCGCGCGAGGGAGGCGAACAGCTCCGGCTCCACGTCCCAGCGGTCGGCGAGGGCCGTCGCCCGGCTGGGCACCGGGCCGGATTGCGCGGATCTGACGTCCATCGGATCTCCCCACGAGCTGGCTGCCTGGCTACCGGACTGGCGCCCGACCGTACCAAACCGACCGCGTGGTTTCTATTGATGCTTGAACGTTGCAGCACCCACGCCCCGCCGCGGTCCCGGTCCGGCCCCGCAGCCCCCGGGGCGCACACCGCACCCCGGGGCGCACACCGCGGGCGCCCGCCGACCGGACGGAGGCCCCCGTAACGGACAGATAAAAACGTTGGCCGGATTCGACCGATTGCCTCATCACTCCTGGTCACAGATTGATCAAAAGGTGAACTCGCCCTTGAGCCGGCATTCTTTAGCCGGATGCGAGCTTTTAGTTAGCCCTAAAGGTGGCATCCTGTGAGAGGAAGGTGTCCAAGGGCACCGCGAGTTCTTGGTTCCAGGGGGTAGCGATGACGTGGCGCGACAGACGCGATCATGGACGGACGGCCGACGAGGCCGGAGGCCGGCTGGCACGCCACGCGACGGCATCCCTGGCAGGTCTCCTCGCCGAACGCGGCATGAGCCGCAAGGACTTGGCGGAGAGCATGGGCGTCTCCCCGGGCAGGGTGAGTCAAATCCTCTCCGGCGACGAGAATCTGACCATGCGTTCGCTCGCCGCCGTGGCCGATGCGCTCGACGTCAAGATGGAGATCTCGTTCACGGAGACCTCTTCCGCCGAATGCCGGGAACAGCCCGCACACAGAGCGTTGGCCAAGACGTATCACTGAGTTGACGTCCCGCGCGCCCGCTCACTGGGCCCGCCCACTGAGCCCGCTCACTGAGCCGGCGCGCCGTAGAGAGGCTGCTGCCGCAGTGCGAGGATCTTCTTGTCGTCGCTGCGCTTGCCGTGTGCGTGCGCCAGCTCCAGCAGCCGCGCACACAGGTGCTCGGCCTCGCCGAACGCCCGCAGCGTCCGGCCGATCTCCTCGCGCGTGCGCGCACGCTGTTCGACCGAGCAGGCCTTCTCGATCTCGGTCTCCAGCGTGTCCGCCCGCTGCACCGCGGCCCGCACCTCTTCGTAACGCGTCTCGATCGAGGTCGCCGGGCTGCTCTTGCCCCTGGCCGGCCGCCCGGGGACCTCGACCCGCGACTTCAGGTGCCGCGCAACCCGGTCGGCGAAGACATCCAGCTCCCAGCAGTTGTCGAAGCCGTCGGCCAGCCGGGCGCACCACTCGGCCCGGTCCGTCTGCAGGCGGTCCATCAGGTTGTTGATCAGCAGGGAATGGCCGAGTGTGAGAATCGCCATCACGGGATGCTCGGCCTGCTCGGTCCGCCGCTTGGGCACCAGGCCCGCCCCCGCGACGATGCCGACCGCCGCGGGCGGCACCGCGGAGGCGTGCGGTAACAGCAGACCGCTGGCGAGCGCCGCCATCCCGGCCGTCCACACCACCACGGCCAGCGCCGACGCGGCCGAGCGCACCGTCCCCAGCAGCCTTCCCTGCCCGCGGAAGCGGTGCACCAGGCATACCCAGGTCACGGGCGCGCAGACGAGGGCGGGCAGGATCCATTCCGAAAAAACGGACGTCTGGTCACCAGCCACCCCGCGTCCCCCATTCCGGATCACACAGCGCCCCGGTGCGACTACGGAATGATGTTCCCACTCCAGCCACTACGGCGCGCCAGGTTCCGGCCAAGCTCAGGGGAGCACAAGGGCCACGTGGGCCCCGAAGTCGCACCGGATAAGCAGGGCAAGCACGGCAAAACGAGACAGACCCCTCACAGTGACCGAAGTCACCGAGAGGGGTCTGTCCTCACTGTGCGCGAGGGGGGAGTTGAACCCCCACGCCCTTGCGGGCACTGGAACCTGAATCCAGCGCGTCTGCCTATTCCGCCACCCGCGCATGGGTGTCGTCCTCGGGCTTCCGGGCTTCTTCCGGGGGGCTTGCCCTTCCGGTGTCTGCGCCGTGCGCCTTCCGACATCGAGAACATTAGCACGCCTTGGCGGGTGCCTTCACACTCGTTCTTCCCGGCCGGGGCCCGGAGGGCTCCGCGGAGGGCGCGCGACGGTTCCCCGGGGTCCGCAGGAGGCCCGCCCGGGCCGCCGGGACCGGTGGGGACCCCGCCGGTTGCGGGACACTGGCTCCCGGCCGCCTCTACGATCCCTATGAAGGGGACGGGGAGGGTCGTGCCGGAGGGCCGGGGCGACACTCGTCACTCCTGGCCCCGAAGGGGAACCGGCCGTTTCCCCAGCGCGTGGATACGATCAGTAAGCAGTATCAGGAACGACACCGAGCATCAGGAACGTCACTGAGGGAAGGAGGTGCCCCGTGGGAGTACTGAAGCGCTTCGAGCAGCGTCTCGAGGGTCTCGTGAACGGCACCTTCGCCAAGGTGTTCAAGTCCGAGGTGCAGCCGGTCGAGATCGCCGGCGCGCTCCAGCGCGAGTGCGACAACAACGCCACCATCTGGAACCGCGACCGCACCGTCGTCCCGAACGACTTCATCGTGGAGCTGAGCACCCCGGACTTCGAGCGGCTCAGCCCGTACTCCGGCCAGCTCGGCGACGAGCTGTCCGGCATGGTCCGCGACTACGCCAAGCAGCAGCGGTACACCTTCATGGGGACCATCAAGGTCCATCTGGAGAAGGCGGACGACCTCGACACCGGCCTGTACCGGGTGCGCAGCCGCACCCTCGCCGCCAGCGAGTCGCAGGACCACCAAGGCCAGCCGAGCCAGCGCCCCGGCAGCCCGCGCCCGGGCGGCCCCGTCACGCACGGTGCGGGCTATCCGGCGCCCCCGTCGGGGCTGCCGCCCATGCCCGCGTCGCCGCCGCCCTCCGCGCCCCCCGGGCGGCCCGCGCCGCGCGCGGGCGCGGGCGGTCCCGCGAGCGTGCCCGGTGCCCAGACCCGGCGCTGGATCGAGATCAACGGCACCCGCCACCAGATCTCCCGGCCCACCCTCGTGCTGGGCCGCAGCACCGAGGCGGACGTACGGATCGACGACCCCGGCGTCTCCCGCCGGCACTGCGAAATCCGGGTCGGCACCCCCGCCACCATCCAGGACCTGGGGTCGACCAACGGCATCGTGGTGGACGGACAGCACACCACTCGCGCTACGCTCCGCGACGGCTCACGGATCGTCGTGGGCAGCACCACCATCGTTTATCGGCAAGCCGAAGGGTGAAGCGGGGGCAATGTCAGAGCTGACCCTCACGGTCATGCGGTTGGGTTTCCTCGCCGTACTGTGGCTGTTCGTGATCGTGGCCGTTCAGGTCATCCGCAGTGATCTCTTCGGCACCCGGGTCACCCAGCGTGGCTCCCGCCGGGGCGGCGGCGAGGGCCGGCCGCAGCGCGCGCAGGCCCAGGCCGCGCCCCCGCAGCAGCGCCAGCAGCAGACGGGCGGCCGCCGGGCCGACCGGCGCGCGGACCGGGGCCGCCGCGGCGCCCCCACCAAGCTCGTGGTCTCCGAGGGCTCCCTCGCGGGCACCACGGTCGCCCTGCAGGGCCAGACCATCTCGCTGGGCCGTGCCCACGACTCCACGATCGTGCTGGACGACGACTACGCCTCCAGCCGGCATGCCAGGATCTACCCGGACCGCGACGGCCAGTGGATCGTCGAGGACCTCGGCTCGACCAACGGCACGTATCTCGACCGCACCCGGCTGACCACCCCGACCCCGATCCCGCTCGGCGCGCCGATCCGCATCGGCAAGACCGTCATCGAGCTGCGGAAGTAGTAGGACCATGACGACCGGAGGGTGGGCAGCGTGGCTGGGAAGGGGCTGTACCCGGAGCCGACGGGCGAGGTGCGCATGAGTCTGTCACTGCGCTTCGCCGCCGGATCGCACAAGGGCATGATCCGGGAGGGCAACGAGGACTCCGGTTACGCCGGCCCGCGCCTGCTCGCCATCGCCGACGGCATGGGCGGCCAGGCCGCGGGCGAGGTCGCCAGCTCCGAGGTGATCTCCACCCTCGTCCAGCTCGACGACGACGTCCCCGGCTCGGACATCCTCACCTCCCTCGGCTCCGCCGTGCAGCGCGCCAACGACCAGCTGCGCGTCATGGTCGAGGAGGACCCGCAGCTGGAGGGCATGGGCACGACCCTGACCGCCCTGCTGTGGACCGGCCAGCGCCTCGGCCTCGTGCACGTCGGCGACTCCCGCGCGTACCTGCTGCGCGACGGCGTCCTCACCCAGATCACCCAGGACCACACCTGGGTGCAGCGGCTGGTGGACGAGGGCCGGATCACCGAGGAGGAGGCCACCACCCACCCGCAGCGCTCCCTGCTGATGCGCGCGCTGGGCAGCGGCGACCACGTCGAGCCGGACCTGTCCATCCGCGAGGTGCGGGCCGGCGACCGCTATCTGATCTGCTCCGACGGCCTCTCCGGCGTCGTCAGCCACCAGACGATGGAGGAGACGCTCGCCAGCTACCAGGGCCCGCACGAGACGGTCCAGGAGCTGATCCAGCTCGCCCTGCGCGGCGGCGGCCCCGACAACATCACCTGCATCGTCGCCGACGTCCTCGACGTGGACGGCGGCGACACCCTCGCCCAGCAGCTCAACGACACGCCGGTGATCGTCGGCGCGGTCGCCGAGAACCAGCTGCAGCTGGGCGTCGACGGCGCCATGCAGACCCCGGCCGGCCGGGCCGCCGAGCACGCCCGCGCCAACCGGCCGGTGCCCCCGCAGGCCCCCGGCGGCGCCTTCGGCCCGCCCGGCAGCGGCGACGGCACGGGCACCCCGGACGGCTCGTTCGGCGCCTTCATGGACGAGGACTTCGTCAAGGAGCCCCGGCGCGGCCGGTGGCTCAAGCGGACGCTCATCCTCGGGCTCGTCCTCGGCGTCGTCGCGGGCGGCCTCTACGGCGGCTACAGCTGGACCCAGACGCAGTACTACGTGGGCGCCAAGGACAACAACCACGTGGCGGTCTACCAGGGCATCAACCAGGACCTGGCGTGGGTGAGCCTCAGCAAGCTCTACCAGGACCACCCCGAGATCGAACTCAAGTACCTTCCCGTCGACCAGCGCAGCCGGGTCGAGGACACCATCGCGCTCGACAGCCGCGCGAAGGCGGAGCAGAAGGCCAGGGACCTCGGCCTCCTCGCCGGCGCCTGCAAGAAGGAGGACGAGCGGCGCAAGGCCGAGCAGGCGCAGCGGGACAAGGAGAAGCAGAACGGCGACCGGGTGGGCTCCGTGGGCGACCTGCCCAAGGACCCCAAGGATCCGAAGGACCCGAAGGCGGGCGACGCCAAGCCGGGCGCCTCCGGTCTCGCCGCCCAAGCCACCCCGGTGCCGAGCCCGGGCCCCACCCTCACCGAGGAAGAGCAGAAGTTGGTCCCGCAGTGCAGCGCTCAGCAGTAAAGCCGTAGGGGGCCATCAACTCATGTCAGCCATGCCATCCATGCCATCCAGCGCGGGCAGCAGCACGACCGCGACGACCACGATCAGCACCGTGGGCCCGCCCAGCCGGCGCAACACCGAGCTGGCGCTGCTCGCGTTCGCGGTGATCCTGCCGTGCTTCGCGTACGCCAACGTCGGCCTCGCGCTCAACGGCGAGATGCCCTCCGGAATGCTCGGCTACGGCCTCGGCCTCGGCCTGCTCGGCGGCGTCGGCCACCTGGTGGTGCGCAAGTTCGCCAAGTACGCCGACCCGCTGCTGCTGCCGCTGGCCACCCTGCTCAACGGCCTCGGCCTCGTGATGATCTGGCGGCTCGACCAGTCCGAGCGGCTGGCGCGGCTGGCCAAGGCCCAGGGCTTCACGTTCCAGGCGTCCGCCCCGAACCAGCTGATGTTCTCCGCCCTGGGCATCGCGCTGTTCGTCGGCGTGGTGATCTTCCTCAAGGACCACCGCATCCTGCAGCGCTACACCTACATCTCGATGGTGGTCGCGCTGATCCTGCTGGTCGCCCCGGTGTTCTTCCCCGGCAAGTTCGGCGCCAAGATCTGGATCACGATCCCGGGCCTCGGCTCCATCCAGCCCGGTGAGTTCGCGAAGATCATCCTGGCGATCTTCTTCGCCGGCTACCTGATGGTGAAGCGCGACGCCCTGGCCCTGGCCAGCCGCCGCTTCATGGGCCTGTACCTGCCGCGCGGCCGCGACCTCGGCCCGATCCTCGCCGTCTGGGCGCTCAGCCTCGTCATCCTCGTCTTCGAGACCGACCTGGGCTCCTCGCTGCTGTTCTTCGGCATGTTCGTCGTCATGCTGTACGTCGCCACCGAGCGCACCAGCTGGATCGTCTTCGGCCTGCTGATGTCGGCGGGCGGCGCGGCCGTCGTCGGCTCCGTCGAGCCGCACGTCAAGGTGCGTGTGATGGCCTGGCTGCACCCCTTCGCGGTCTACGACAACCCGCGCCCGTCCTGGGCCACCACCGAGCAGATCGCCCAGGCCATGTTCGCCTTCGGCTCCGGCGGCGTCTTCGGCACCGGCTGGGGCCAGGGCGCCTCCGACCTGATCCAGTTCGCCGCCAACTCCGACTTCATCTTCGCCTCCTACGGCGAGGAGCTCGGCCTGGCCGGCGCCATGGCGATCCTGCTGATCTACGGCCTGATCGTGGAGCGCGGCATGCGGACGGCCCTCGCCGCCCGCGACCCCTTCGGCAAGCTGCTCGCCACCGGCCTCGCCGCCGCCTTCGGCATCCAGGTCTTCGTCGTGGCCGGCGGCGTCATGGGCCTCATCCCGCTGACCGGTATGACCATGCCCTTCCTGGCGCAGGGCGGCTCGTCCGTGATCGCCAACTGGGCGCTCATCGCCATCCTGATAAAGATCAGTGACACGGCACGGCGCCCGGCCCCGGCCCCCGCACCGTCCACCGACGCCGAGATGACCCAGGTGGTCCGCCCGTGAACAAGCCCGTACGCAGGATCGCGATCTTCTGCGGCCTCCTCGTTCTGGCCCTGCTGCTCCGGGACAACTGGCTGCAGTTCGTCCAGGCGGACGAGCTCAAGACGCACAAGAACAACCGCCGCGTCGACATCGCCCGCTACAGCCAGCCCCGCGGCAACATCATCGTCGACGGCCAGGCCATCACCGGCTCGGTCGAGACCGGCGGCGTGGACTTCAAGTACAAGCGGACGTACGTGGACGGCCCCATGTGGGCGCCGGTCACCGGCCGCTCCTCGCAGGTCTACGGGGCGACCCAGCTGGAGAAGCTCTACGACCGCGTCCTCATCGGCGACGACGACCGCCTGTTCTTCAACCGCACCGTCGACATGATCACGGGCAAGGGCAAGAAGGGCGGTGACGTGATCACCACCCTGAACAGCAAGGCCCAGAAGGCCGCCTTCGAGGGCCTGGGCGACAAGAAGGGCGCGGTCGCGGCCATCGACCCGCGCACCGGCAAGATCCTCGCCCTGGCGTCCACCCCGTCGTACGACCCGTCGAAGATCGCGGGTGCCAACGACGGCAAGGAGTGGACGACGCTGGACAAGGACAAGAACCAGCCGATGCTCAACCGGGCGCTGCGCCAGACGTACCCCCCGGGCTCCACGTTCAAGGTCGTGACGGCCGCCGCCGCGCTGGAGAACGGCCTGTACAAGGACGTCGACTCCAAGACCGACTCGCCGCTGCCGTGGACGCTGCCGGACACCCGGGTCACCCTCGACAACGAGGGCAACATCCCCTGCAAGGACGCCTCGCTGCGGGTGGCCCTGCAGTACTCCTGCAACACCGTCTTCGGCAAGGTCAGCGCCGACCTGGGCAACAAGAAGATGATGGAAGAGGCGCAGAAGTTCGGCTTCAACAACGACAAGGTCGACACGCCGGTCCGCGCCGCGACGAGCGTCTACCCCAAGGACAACCGTCCGCAGAACGCCATGGACGGCATCGGCCAGGCCTCCAACCGCGCCACGCCGCTGCAGATGGCCATGGTGGCCGCCGCGATCGCCAATGACGGCAAGCTCATGGAGCCGTACATGGTCGACAAGGTGCGCGCCCCCAACCTCAACGTGATCGAGACGCACCAGCCGAAGGAGATGTCCCAGCCGGTCTCGCGGGACAACGCCCGCAAGCTGCAGTCGATCATGGAGACCGTGGTCAACGAGGGCACGGGCACCAAGGCCAAGATCCCGAACGTCACCGTCGGCGGCAAGACCGGAACCGCCCAGCACGGCGTCGACAACAGCGCGAACCCGTACGCGTGGTTCATCTCCTACGCCAAGGGCACCGACGGCTCGCCCGTCGCCGTCGCCGTGGTGATCGAGAGCTCGGACACGCTGCGTGACGACATCGCCGGTGGCGCCCTCGCCGCGCCCGTCGCGAAGAAGGTCATGGAGGCGGTGCTCAGCACGGCGAAGTGACGCGGCTCACCTTCGCCGTCCGGCGCCGCGGATGTCGGTACCGGTCGTGTATCAGGTGGCCGTCGCGGCCGGAAGGGGCGTGACGTGCCGGGTACCGTATGCCGGACAGCACACCGCCGGACGTAGTGAAGGTGCGGTCAGGAAAACGGAAGGGCTGGAGCTATGGAAGAGCCGCGTCGCCTCGGCGGCCGGTACGAACTGGGCTCGGTGCTCGGCCGCGGTGGCATGGCCGAGGTCTACCTCGCCCACGACACCCGGCTCGGCCGCACCGTCGCCGTGAAGACGCTGCGGGTGGACCTCGCCCGCGACCCGTCCTTCCAGGCCCGGTTCCGCCGTGAGGCCCAGTCGGCCGCCTCGCTCAACCACCCGTCGATCGTCGCCGTGTACGACACCGGCGAGGACTACGTCGACGGCGTCTCGATCCCGTACATCGTCATGGAGTACGTGGACGGGTCGACGCTGCGCGAGCTGCTGCACTCCGGCCGCAAGCTGCTGCCCGAGCGGTCGCTGGAGATGACCATCGGCGTCCTGCAGGCGCTGGAGTACTCCCACCGGGCCGGCATCGTCCACCGCGACATCAAGCCGGCCAACGTCATGCTGACCCGGACCGGTCAGGTCAAGGTCATGGACTTCGGCATCGCCCGCGCGATGGGCGACTCCGGCATGACGATGACGCAGACCGCGGCCGTCATCGGCACCGCCCAGTACCTCTCCCCGGAGCAGGCCAAGGGCGAGCAGGTCGACGCGCGTTCCGACCTCTACTCCACCGGCTGCCTGCTCTACGAGCTGCTGGCGGTCCGGCCGCCCTTCGTGGGCGACTCGCCGGTGGCCGTCGCCTATCAGCACGTGCGGGAGGAGCCGAACCCGCCGAGCGTCCACGATCCCGAGATCACGCCCGAGATGGACGCCATCGTCCTCAAGGCGCTGGCCAAGGACCCGGACTACCGCTACCAGTCGGCCGACGAGATGCGCGCCGACATCGAGGCGGCCCTGGAGGGCCAGCCCGTCGCCGCCACGGCCTCCCTGAACGCCGTCGGCTACGGCGCCGACGCCCCGACCGCCATGCTCCGTCCCCAGGCCCCCCAGGGCCCGGGGCAGACGTCCATGCTGCCGCCCGTACGGGACGACGACGGCGGGTACGGCGGCTACGACGACGGCAACGGCCGGCGGCGCGGCGGGGGCGGCGGCCGCAAGAGCAACCTGTCGACGATCCTGCTGGTCGTCGCGGGCGTCCTGGTGCTGGTCGGTGCGATCTTCATCGGGAAGTCGCTGTTCAGCGGCAGCGGCAACGCCTCCAAGGTGTCCGTGCCGAACCTCGTCGGGCAGACGCTGAAGGACGCCCAGCAGCAGGGCGTCAACGGCGACTTCAAGGTCGTCCAGAACGGCACGGAGACCTGCGAGCAGCCCAAGGGCAAGATCTGCAGCCAGGACCCGCAGGGCGGCGGCAAGATCGACCGGGGCGGCGAGGTCAAGGTCAAGCTCTCCGAGGGCGCGGCCAAGGTCGAGGTGCCGGACGTCACCGAGAAGAAGCTCGACAGCGCCCGGCAGATCCTGGAGGCCAAGGGCTTCCAGGTGAACACCAAGGCCAAGCCGGCCGCCGAGGGCGTCGCGCCCGACACGGTCACCGACCAGGACCCGAAGGGCGGCTCGAAGGCCGAGAAGGGCTCCGAGGTCACGCTGACCGTCGCCACGGCCAAGCCGACCAAGACGGTGCCGTCCGTGGTGGGCCAGAACGTCGAGGCGGCGAAGAAGCAGCTGTCCGACAACGGCTTCCAGGTGTCGGTGACGGAGGAGGACTCCACGCAGCCTCCGGGCACCGTCACCAAGCAGAGCCCCGACGGCAACACCCAGGCCGCCCAGGGCTCCATGGTCACCCTGACCGTCGCCAAGGGCCCGCAGAACGTCACCGTGCCGCCGGTCCTGACGCACAAGCTGAAGGACGCCAAGAAGGAGATCGAGGGCGCCGGCCTGAAGGTCGGCAACGTCATCGGCCCGCAGGACGACAACGCGGTCGTGCAGACGACCAACCCGCTCCCGGGCAACCAGGTCGCCAAGGGCTCCGCGGTCGACCTGACGACCACGGCGGGCCTTCCCGGCTCCGACACGGGCAACCCCGGCACCGCCACGGGCGGCGACCAGGGCGCGACGGGCAACACGGGCTTCATCGGGGGCGGCTTCATCGGGGGTCGCCGCCACTAGCGCCTCCGGCGGTCAGACAGCAAACAACGGCGAGGGTCCGGCGGAAACACATTCCGCCGGACCCTCGCCGTTCTGGTACCTCGCCGTCGCGGCGGAACACACTGCCGCCGCAGCGGCGAGCAACCGAAACGGCGTCTCCCGGCGGTGCCGGACTCGCCTCCGCCCGGCTCGGCACCGCCGGAATCCGCCGCGCCGGCTGCGCGCCGTCGCGGCGGAAGGAAAGGGCTTTACCGCAACTCCGCCGGAGGCGTCCGCTTCGCGTCCACCTTCTCCATCCGCTCCAGCTCCGCCCACACGATGTAGCGGTAGTCGGAGGTGTAGACGGGCGTGCAGGTCGTCAGGGTCAGGTAGCGGCCCGGCTTCGTCCTGCCGGACTCCTTCGGGACGGGGTCGATGACGTCGACGTTGTACTTCGAGGTCTGCTTCAGCTCGGCGTAGACCTTGTAGACGTACCAGACGTCGCGGGTCTCGAAGACGACCGGGTCCCCCGTCTTCACCTTGTCGATGTTGTGGAACTTCGCGCCGTGCCCGTCGCGGTGGGCGGCCAGCGTGAAGTTGCCCTCCTTGTCCCACGGCATGGCGGACTTCGCGGGGGAGGTGTAGAAGCCGGCGACGCCCTCGTTGAGGACGTCGGTGCCGGTGCCGCGCTTGACCAGGACCTCGCCGTTCTTCATGGCGGGCACGTGCAGGAAGCCGATGCCGTCCTTGGTGTCCAGGGCGCCGGGGCCCGAGGGGCCCTTGGCCCAGCGGTCGCGCACCTGGTGGCCCTGCCGCTTCGCCTCGCGGTCGGCGAGGACGTTCGTCCACCACAGGGAGTAGACGACGAAGAGGGCCAGGATGAGGCCCGCTGTGATCAGCAGTTCGCCGATGACGCCCACGGCGACGGCGAGGCGCCCCCGTCCCCGGTCAGTCCGTGCCACTGACGTTCGTACCCCGCTCACTGTTCCCGCGTGTCTCAGTTGACGAGCGCGTCCGGCTTTCCCTTGCTCCGGGGCCGCTCGTCGACCATCTTGCCCCACACGATCAGACGGTAGGTACTGGTGAACTCGGGGGTGCAGGTGGTGAGGGTGATGTAGCGGCCGGGGCCGCGGAAGCCCGAACCGGCCGGCACGGGGGCGATGACCGCGACGTTCGCGGGTGACGTCTGGTCCAGACGGCTCGTCATCTCATACGTGTAGAAGGCGCTCCGCGTCTCGACGACGATCTTGTCGCCGGGCTTCAGCCGGTTGACGTAGCGGAACGGTTCGCCATGGGTGTTGCGGTGGGCGGCGAGCGCGAAGTTGCCCTCCTTGTCCCACGGCATCGCCGTTTTGAGGGCAGCGGCGCCACCGTCTCCGTAGTGGCCCACCATGCCGTGGTCGAGCACCTTCTGCTTGCCCACCCCCTCGGCGATGGGGGCCTTCACGTCCAGGGACGGGATGTAGAGGATCGCGAAGCCCTCGCCCGGCGAGAACGCGCCCGCGTCCCGGTCGGCGCCCTGGCCGTCCTCGTCCCAGCGGCTCTGCAGGTGGTGGGTCGCCCCGCCCGCCTGGTGCAGGGCGCGGACGTTCGTCCACCACAGCTGGTAGGCGACGAAGAGCAGCATCACCAGGCCCGCGGTGATGAACAGCTCGCCCGTCAGACGGCACAACAGCACGCCCACGCTGCTGCGCCGCGCCTTCCGCGCCGCCTGGCGCCGTGCGGCGCGGCCCCCGGTCCGTACGGGCCGGGGCGCCGCCTCGGACGGCACCTCCACCCTGCGCAGCTCCATCGTCGCCCGGTCCTCGGGCGGCAGGGGCTGCGACACGACCCGCGGGGGCGTGGTCACGCCCCGGCCGCCCCGGTCTTGCCCACCACCGGGGCCAGGCCCGCCGATCGCTCCACCGCCGTGGCGTCACCGCAGGCGACCAGCCAGTTGGCGAGCATCCGGTGCCCCCACTCGGTGAGCACGGACTCGGGGTGGAACTGCACGCCCTCGACCGGCAGGTCGCGGTGGCGCAGGCCCATGGCGATGCCCGACTCCGTCCAGGCGGTGATCTCCAGCTCGTCCGGCCAGTTCTCCCGCTCGACGGCCAGGGAGTGGTAGCGGGTGGCCGTGAAGGGCGAGGGCAGGCCCTGGAAGACGCCCGCGCCCTCGTGCGTCACCAGCGACGTCTTGCCGTGCAGCAGCTCGGGCGCCCGGCCGACCACGCCGCCGTACGCGACGGCCATCGACTGCATGCCCAGGCAGACGCCGAAGACGGGGATGCCGTGCTGCGCGCAGTGCCGCACCATGTCGATGCAGACACCGGCCTGTTCGGGCGCTCCCGGCCCGGGGGACAGCAGGACGCCGTCGAAGCCCTCCTGGGCGTGGCCGAGCTCGACCTCGTCGTTGCGCCGCACCTCGCACTCGGCACCGAGCTGGTAGAGGTACTGGACGAGGTTGAAGACGAAGCTGTCGTAGTTGTCCACGACGAGGATGCGCGCACTCACTGGTTGACCGCCATTCCGTTGTCGACCGTCACGTCATTGAACGGCAGGAGCGGTTCCGCCCAGGGGAAGACGTACTGGAAGAGGACGTAGACGACCGCCAGGACGAGCACCAGCGAGATCAGTGCCCGTACCCACGCGTTGCCCGGCAGATGCCGCCAGATCCAGCCGTACATGCTGTCCCCACTTGCCGATGACGTAGTCGAAATTGCAGCACCAGAGTAAGGGGCGGGCACGGTCCGAGGGGGTCAGCCGGACAAAGCGCCGGGCCGCCCCTGTGCGACGGGCGAGGTGGCGTCCAGATGCGCCCACACGATCAGCCGGTGGCTGTGGCCCCACTCCGGCTCGCAGGTGGTGAGGGTCAGGTAGCGGCCGGGGCCGCGGAAGCCGGAGGCGGCGGGCACGGGGTCGATGACGCCCGTGTCGTCGGGCCGGGTGCGGTACGGGCGGCCGTCCACGCGGTACGTGAACCAGGTGGTGCCGTCGTTGATCACCACCGCGTCGCCCGCGCGGAGCTCGTCGAGGTCCTTGAAGGGGTCGCCGTAGGTGCGGCGGTGGCCGGCGACCGCGAAGTTGCCCGGCGCGCCGGGGCGGGCGGTCCCCTCGTAGTGGCCGAGGCCCTTCTTGAGGAGCTCGGTGCCGGTGCCTTCGAGGACGGGTTTGGCCCAGCCGGCGCCGAAGCGGGGGACGTACATGACGGCGAAGGCCCGGCCGGCCCGGGGCGCCTGGCCCGCGGCGCCCGTGCGGGGCGCGGTGCGGGAGGGAGCTCCGGGCTGTGCCGGGGCGGAAGGGGTGGAAGGGGCGGAAGAGGCCGAAGGGGCCCCCGGCCGGCCGGGCGGTGCGCCGGGCCCGGGCGGCGCATCCCCGGGCTGCGGCTCCGATGCTGCCTCTCCCGGCTCCCCCGGCGCGGCGGCCGCGCCCACGGCCCCGCTCGACCAGCGCTCCTGGAGCCGGCCGAGCTCCTCGTCCATGGCGCGGTCGGCGCGCACGCCCGTCCAGTAGAGGACGTAGACGACGAAGAGGACGAGCAGCGCGCCGGTGGTGACGCACAGTTCGCTGAGCGTGCGGACGACGGTCCTCGGCCTCACCGTTGGCCTCCTCCGGGCGTGACTCCGGGGCGCGCCCGCGGCGTTAGTCCACGGGCTTGGCGTAGTGGAGGTCCACTGTGCCCGAGTAGCCCGGAAGAGTCAGCGCGTCGTGCTGGTCGACTTTCCAGCCGAGCCCGTACGCGTTGACGTACTGGAGGTAGTTCTGGATCGCGGGGGAGGAGTCGACGGCCTTGCGGAGCGCGCCGCGGTCGCCGACGGCCGTCACCTTGTACGGCGGGGAGTAGACGCGGCCCTGCAGGATCAGGGTGTTGCCGACGCAGCGGACCGCGCTGGTGGAGATCAGCCGCTGGTCCATGACCTGGATGCCCTTGGCGCCGCCCTGCCAGAGGGCGTTGACGACGGCCTGCAGGTCCTGCTGGTGGATGACCAGGTCGTTGGGCTGCGGCTGGGGGACGCCGGGGATCTTCGCCGTGGCGTTCGGCGGGGCGTCGGTGAGGGTGACGGTCAGGCCGGGGCCGCTGAGCTTCTGCGTGCCGGCGGCCGCCGCGAGGTCGGCCAGCTTCTTGTTCTGCGCGGCGGTGTTGCCGTTGTCGCGCCGGGCGAGGGCGTCGACCCGGGAGCGGACGGCCGCGGCGCTCTCGTCCAGGTCGGCGTTCTTGCGGCTGCGCTCCTGGATGAGGTCGGAGAGCCGGAGCATGGAGTCGTCGGTGCGGATGTTGGTGCCGTGGGCGGTGTTGAAGCTCATCCAGAAGATGAGGCCGGCCAGCGCGAACACGCCCCCGGTGAGCAGCCGGACGGGCTTGAAGCGCCGGGAAGGCCTGCTGGTGGAGTCCGCAGAATTACTCAACGTACCCTTATCCTCTCCGGCGCCACGGAAGCACTACGCTAACGGACGCCCGAGCGAAGGTGGCGTTCCTGCCGCTCGCCGCCTCGGACCAGCCTTTTGTCCCGCCCCATGCAGCCCCAGCGCGGTCACGCAGCGCATCGACAGGAGAGTTCCTCGTGCCGAAGTCACGGATCCGCAAGAAGGACGACTTCACGCCGCCGCCGGCGAAGCAGCAGAGCATCAAGCTGAGCAGTGGGCGTGGCTGGGTGGCGCCGCTGATGCTGGCGATGTTCCTGATCGGGCTGGCGTGGATCGTCGTCTTCTACGTGACCAGCGGCGACATGCCCATCGAGTCCCTCCATAACTGGAACATCGTGGTCGGTTTCGGCTTCATCGCGGCGGGGTTCGTAGTCTCCACACAGTGGAAGTAGCAAGTCCTCCGGGGAGCCTTCCGGGGAGTTATCCACACCCTCGTCCACAGTGGGGAAAAACTCAGAAGATCTGTGGATAACTTCCCCGGCGTTGACGCCGGTGTGACTGATCACAAGCGCGTGGGGCCGCTTGGCGGCCCCGTCCACCAGCGGAAACGCAGCTTTGTACGAGCGCGGACACGTGTTCCCCACGACGTGCACAAGATCTTGTACGCGCTGTGGACAAAGCCGGTGGACAGAGGCTGACAGAGCCTGACCACAAGCCGGCGGACCGCGCCGATGGGCGGAGCCCGTGGGGCAAACCCGCCGGTCAGCCGCCGGGCAGCCGGTCAGCCGCCGGGCAGCTGCCGGTCAGCCGGGGAACGCGAAGAGCTCCGGCAGCGTCGCCGTCCGCACGATCACCGCCGCGACGATCACCGCCAGGGTCACGCCGCACGTGAGGCCCTGGACGAGCGCCCGCTTCTCGCGGGGGGCGTGCACCATCCCGTACGCGACGGCAGCGCCCACCACCAGCCCCCCGATGTGGGCCTCCCAGGCGATGTTGTGCCAGGTGAACGTGAAGATCAGGTTGAGCACGAGCAGCGCCGCGACCGGCCGCATGTCGTAGTTCAGCCGGCGCATGATCACCGCGGTGGCGCCCAGCAGGCCGAAGATCGCGCCGGACGCGCCGAGCGAGGGCTGGCGCGGATCGGCGACGACGAAGGTGAGCGCGGAGCCGCCGAGGCCGGACAGCAGGTACAGCGCGAGGTAGCGGGCCCGGCCCAGGGCCGCTTCCAGCGGCGGGCCGATCCACCACAGCGACAGCATGTTGAAGGCGATGTGCATTGGCGCCTGGTGCAGGAACATCGAGGTCAGCAGCCGGTACCACTGGCCCTCGGCGACGCCCTGCGGCTCGCCCGCGAGCACGGCGCGGCCGAACAGTTCCAGCTCGTCGAGCAGGCCGTCGCCGGTGGCCATGACCGCGATCCACAGGGCGACGTTGACCGCGAGCAGGACCTTGGTCACCAGCCGGGGGTCGGCGGCCTGTGTGCCGCCCGCGAGGGTGCGCGGCGCCGTGGCCTGCGGCGGATGCCCCGTGCCGGAGCCGCCGGCGACGCAGGCCGGGCACTGGAACCCGACGGATGCGCTCACCATGCACTCCGGGCAGATCGGCCGCTCGCAGCGGGTGCAGCGGATGCCGGTCTCCCGGTCGGGATGCCGGTAGCAGCCCACGGCCTGGTCGTTCATGCGTTCCCCTTGCGCCGGTGTCGGGCGGGCCTGTCCGGGACGCGCGGCCCCGCCCGTCATATACGGACGAGCGGGGCGCCGGGTTCCCTCACGCGGGTCTCACGCGGTTCTCGCGCGGACGAGGGAGGTGAAGTCCTGCCGTCAGAGGTGAAGTCCTGCCGTCAGCGGGTCTCGATGACGACCGACTTGATGACCACGTCGTGGACCGGCCGGTCGGTGCGCGGGTTGGTGTCGGTGGTGGCGATGGCATCCACGACCTTCTTCGACGCCTCGTCCGCGACCTCGCCGAAGATGGTGTGCTTGCCCGTCAGCCACGCGGTGGGCGAGACGGTGATGAAGAACTGCGAGCCGTTGGTGCCCGGGCCGGCGTTGGCCATGGCCAGCAGGTAGGGCTTGTTGAAGGCCAGGTCGGGGTGGAACTCGTCGGCGAACTTGTAGCCCGGGCCGCCCGTGCCGTTGCCCAGCGGGTCGCCGCCCTGGATCATGAAGCCCTCGATGACGCGGTGGAAGACCGTGCCGTCGTACAGCTTGTCGGTGGTCTTCTCGCCCGTCTCCGGGTTGATCCAGGCGCGCTCGCCCTTCGCGAGCTCCACGAAGTTCTTCACCGTCTTCGGGGCGTGGTCCGGAAGGAGCCGGATCTCGATGTCGCCCTGGCTGGTCTTCAGGGTGGCGTAAAGCTGCTCTGCCACGGTCTACCTTCCCTAGTCCTCACTGACGGCTAACGATCCTTGCACGTACGGGTTGGCGGCGAGTAGCGGACAAACGCCCGCGCGCCGCGCGAAACCGTGGCATGGTCGACCCGGGGCTCATGCCCCGTTCACCCCTCGCTCATGTCCCGATGACCCGGATGCCCGCCCGCACATGCCGGACCGCCCGTCCACAGGCATGATTTTTCACTGGGTGGAAAGGCGACAAAACATACGCCACCGAGGAGGAGGATCTCGTGACCCGCAAGGACAGCGTGCGCGCCGCGGCCGGCTCGGCGAAGGACAGCGTCCGGCACGCCGCGGAAGTGGTGGCGCCCTACGCCGGCACGGCCAAGGACACCGCCGTGCACTATGCGCATGAGGCCCGTACGCGACTGGCCCCCAAGGTCGCGGAGGCCGCGCACCTGGCCGCGCACCAGGCCCGCTCCCAGTACGACGCACATCTCCAGCCCCGGATCGAGCACGCCCGCGGCGCCCTGCCGCCGAAGATCGACCAGGCCGCCGTGCGGGCCCGCACGGCCGTCGAGCCGGTCCGCGACGAGGCCGTCGCGCGCAGCGCCGCCGCCCTGGCCGCGCTGCGCGGCCAGGTGAGCCCGAAGGACATCGAGAAGCTGGTCGCCCGGCGCGACCGGCGCTGCCGGGCCGGGCGGATGCTCCGCCGCTTCGCCCTGGCCGGCCTGATCGCCGGCGGCGCGTACGCCGCCTGGAAGTGGTGGGACAAGCAGGCCAACCCCGACTGGCTGGTCGAGCCGCCCGAGGCCACGGAGGTCCGGGACCGGCCTCCGCTGACGTCGGTCGACGGCACGGGGCCCGAGAGCTCGTCCTCGCCGCTCGACCCGGAGGTCCAGGCCAAGCAGGCCGAGGCCGAGTCCTCTCCGGACAACGACGGCTCCGGCGGCGACCGGCCGTAGCGGCCCCGTAAGCAGCGCCGGCGCCCGTAAGCAGCGCCGGCACCCCTTCCCACGTCCGCGCCGAGCCCTCCCGGGCCCGGCGCGGACGTGTTTTCCGGCCACTTCCCGGGAATGGGAATCCGGTCGGCCGGGCCCGCTGCGGCACGTAAGCGGAGCCCGTTACTCAAAGAGCGGCGGCGGTTACCCGCAGGATATTGCCATTCCTTTTCGGAAACACCGCCGGTAGAGTTCGAGAAGGCTGATTGGCGGGGTCATGACGCACCCTCGCCTTCGTTTCCATGGGCGGCAGCCCCCGTGTTGCCGACGCGCAGCCGTTGCCCCGCAGGGGCCGGACCCGGTCCGGCCGCCCGGGCAATACCGGGAGAGACGATGGGGAAACAAAAAGCGGACTTGAAATTCATGTGAAATCCCCCCGGTTATGCGGTGGCGCGTCAGGCACCCCCCACCAGGCCCGACGAATGAGAAGAGAATGGAAAAAATCGCTACGGAGGCGCCGTCGCTCTCGCCTCTCGGTGACCTCCATGTGCTGCTCTACCGCATGGCACTCGAACAGGGCAGGCTCCGGCCGTCGGCGGCCGCCCGCCGCTTAGACGTCCCGGGCGCCGACGTCAGCGCCGCCGTGGCCGACCTCTCCCGCCTGCACCTGCTGCACCCCGCGGAGGACGGGCACCGCCCCGCCCGGTCCCCCGGCGAGCACCCCGCCGGCGCCGGCCTCGACACCGAGTACACCGCCCGCAGCCCCGACGCCGCCGTCACCCACGTGACCGGCCCGATCGAGGCGAGGATCCAGCAGCTGCACCGCGAGTCGGAGCGGATGAGCAGTCATGTGCTGGCCATGAAGCCGGTGTTCGAGGAGTCCTGGCAGGGCGAATCCGCCCGGACGCCCATCGAGTACCTCACCCTGCCCGACGCCGTCCGCTCCACCCTCGAACGCCTCTCCGCCGCCGCCCGCACGGAGATCGCCGCCGCCCACCCCGACGTGCCGGCGCCCGCGGCCCTGGAAGAGGGGCTGCGGCGCACCACCGAGGCGCTCGGCCGCGGCGCGCGCGTGCGCACCCTCTATCCCCACTCCGTCCTCACCCACGCCCGCGTGCGGCAGCACCTGTGCCGGATGGTGGCGCTCGGCGCCGAGGTCCGCACCACCGCCCACGTGCCCGACCGGGTCCTCTTCTTCGACGCCGCGACCGCCGTCCTCGCCGACCACGGCAGCTCCCCCGGCGACGGCAAGGGCGCGCTCGCCGTACGCGACCCCTCGCTCGTGCGCTTCCTCCACCGCTCCTGGGAGAGCGCCTGGGAGTCCGCGCGGCCCTTCACCGGGACGTCCGGCGATGCTCCGGCCAGGGACGAACTGCGCCGCTCCGTCCTCGAACTCCTGGAGTCCGGCATGAAGGACGGGATGGCGGCCCGCCGGCTCGCCATGTCGGTCACCACCTACCGGCGCCACGTCACCGAGCTGTGCGCCGAGCTCGGCGCACAGAGCCGTTTCCAGGCGGGAAGCTACGCCCGCCGCGCCGGTCTGCTGGACGGCTGAGGCGCTGCGGCCGAGCGCCGGACCGTGTGCCACCGGCTCATGAAAAAATCCCCTCCGGTCTGCGTTTCCGCAGGTCGGAGGGGATATCCGTGGAGCCTAGGGGAGTCGAACCCCTGACATCTGCCATGCAAAGACAGCGCTCTACCAACTGAGCTAAGGCCCCGTCGCCGACCAGACTACCCGGTGCCCGCGGTCTTTTCCGACCGGGTATCGCCGGGGCCCAGCACTCTCCGTAGGATGCACCGCAAGATTCGCTGCAGCGAAGCGAAGGGGAGAGCGAGATGGACGCAGCACAGCAGGAAGCCACCGCCCGCGCACGGGAGCTGCAGCGGAGCTGGTACGGAGAGCCGCTGGGGGCGCTCTTCCGCCGTCTCATCGACGACCTCGGCCTCAACCAGGCGCGGCTCGCCTCCGTGCTCGGCCTGTCGGCCCCCATGCTCTCCCAGCTGATGAGCGGCCAGCGCGCGAAGATCGGCAACCCCGCCGTGGTCCAGCGGGTCCAGGCGCTGCAGGAGCTCTCCCGCCAGGTCGCCGACGGCACGGTGAGCGCCGCCGAGGCGGCCGACCGGATGGAGGAGGTCAAGAAGAGCTCGGGCGGCTCCGTCCTCAACTCCACGCAGACGACGGCCAGCAGCGGCGCGCCGACCGTGCGCCGGGTGGTCCGCGAGATCCAGTCCCTGCTGCGCTCCGTCGCCGGGGCGGGCGACATCATCGAGGCCGCCCAGAGCCTCGCCCCAACCCATCCCGAACTCGCCGAGTTCCTGCGGGTGTACGGCGCCGGGCGGACCGCCGAGGCGGTCGCGCACTACGAGGCCCACCAGAGCTGACCGCGCGCACGCGATGGGTGAGCTCTTCGCCGGGCGCTACGAGCTGGTGGACCCGATCGGCCGCGGCGGGGTGGGCGCCGTCTGGCGCGCCTGGGACCGGCGCCGGCGCCGCTACGTGGCGGCCAAGGTCCTCCAGCAGAGCGACGCCCACACCCTGCTGAGGTTCGTCCGCGAGCAGGGCTTACGGATCGACCACCCGCACGTGGTGGCACCGATGAGCTGGGCCGCCGACGACGACAAGGTCCTGTTCACCATGGACGTGGTGAGCGGCGGCTCGCTCGCCCATCTCATCGGCGACTACGGGCCCTTGCCGCCGCACTACGTGTGCGTCCTGCTGGACCAGCTGCTGTCCGGCCTCGCGGCGGTGCACGCCGAGGGCGTGGTGCACCGGGACATCAAGCCCGCGAACGTCCTCCTGGAGGCGACCGGCACCGGCCGGCCCCACGTCCGGCTCTCCGATTTCGGCATCGCCATGCGCAAGGGGGAGCCGCGCCTGACGGACACCAACTTCGTGATGGGCACCCCCGGTTATTTCGCCCCCGAGCAAATGCTGGGCGACGAGCCCGATTTCCCCGCCGACCTCTACGCCGTCGGCCTCACCGCGCTGTATCTCCTCACCGGCCGCAAACCCGACGCCGAGGCGCTCGTGGAGCGCTTCGCCGAGCACGGCACGCCCGGGGCACCGGACGAGGTCCCCGAGCCCCTCTGGCACGTGATCGCGGGCCTCCTGCAGCCCGATCCGGGGCTGCGCTTCCGTACGGCCACGGGCGCGCGCAAGGCGCTCGCCGCCGCCGTGGAGATGCTGGGCCCGCCCGGCGCGGACGAGGAGCCCATCGAGGTCTTCGACCAGCTCGGGCCACTGCCCGCCGGCTTCGGCCCGGACGGCCCGCAACGCCCTGCCCAGCCGGTACCGCCGCTGCTGCCGGCCTATCCGCCGCCTCCGGCGCCTCCGGCGTCTCCCGTGCCGCAGACGCTCCAGCCGGTCCCTACGCGCGCGTACACGTCGCCGTACGGGCAGCAGCCGTACGAGCAGCAGCCCGTTCACCAGCCCCTCGCAGGGGGTCTTCCGCAGCCCCTGCAGCAGCCCCTGCCGCGGTCTCTTCCGCAGCCCGCGCGGCCACCGGCGGGGCCGCCCGCGAAGGTGGCCGTGCCCGTGCTGATCGTCGCGCTGCTCTGCCTGGGGATCGGCATCTGGGCGCTCAGCGCCGGCTAGATTGCTTCCGCAAATAAATCATTTGCGTATGAAAATAGCAGGGCCCCGGCCGTGTCGGCCGGGGCCCTGCTCAGGACTCGTTTGTCTCACACACCCGAACCTGCGGGCACGGAGTCGGTCGCCTCCGTCCACAGGTCCTGCTCGGCGCGATCCGCCTGGATCTGGCGGTACACGAGGAGCCCGCCGATGGCGGCCAGTGCGACCAGGAGGAGCTTCTTCACCGCGCGACCTCGTCTTTCCTTGACGTAAGGGGACCTCTGGTGGCCGATGATACACACCGGCCGATACCGATCGGTGACCTGTGCGGCGCCCGGTTCCGCGGCGCCTTCGCCGGCCGGTCACGCACCCAACTGCCCACCTGGGGAAACCACCTGGCGAAACCGCCCGGGGAAACCGCCCCCGGGAAAACAGATCGGCCCGGGCGGAGAATCTCCGTCCGGGCCGATCGTGCGGTGGGGCTAACAGGACTTGAACCTGTGGCCTCTTCCTTATCAGGGAAGCGCTCTAACCGTCTGAGCTATAGCCCCGCGCGACACCGAAAGATTAGCGCACTTGGGGCCCGGGACCAAAATCCTGCCCGGCCGGGCCCCCGCGCCCGGCTATTCGTCCTCGGCGAGGGTCAGCTCCACGCCGCCCACGAAGCCCGCCGAGAGGTTGTAGACGAAGGCCCCCAGCGTGGCCAGCGCGGTCGCCAGGACCACGTTGATCACGGCGATGACGGACGTGAAGAGCAGGGTGTGCGGCAGCGACAGGAACGACTGCAGGTCGAAGCCGCCGCCGTCGCTGGAGGTCGTGGCGTCGCTGATCGTCCCGCCGACGGTCGAGAAGACGCCCATGGCGTCCATGACCGTCCACAGGACGGCCGCCGCGACGATCGTGCAGATGCCCAGCGCGATCGACAGCAGGAAGCTGACCTTCATCACCGACCACGGGTCGGCCTTGGCCACCCGCAGCCGCGCGGTGCGCGAACGGGGTGCGGGCCGCGCGGCCGGGCGCGGCGCGGCGCCCTGCGGGGCTGCCGGGCCCGGCACGGAGCCGGCAGCCCCGCTGGGCTTCCCGGCCTCCTGCGGGGCCGTGCGGACCGCCTGGGACGCCTTGGGCGCACCCTTCTTGAGGGCGCCCGCAGCGGGCTTGGAGCCGCTCTGGCCGGGGACCCGGGGCGGAGCCTTGACCGCGTTCCGCGGGTCGGCCGTGGAACCCTTCGCCGCGCTCTTGGCAACGGGCTTGCTTCCGTTGCTCCCGGCGTCTGCGCTCTCGGCCTCGTCTGCCACGGATGCAGCCTTCCCCGCCCCGGCGGGCTTCACGTCTTCGGACTGCGTCGTCTTGGAGCCCGCGGCCTTCTCCGCCTTGGTCCCCTTGGCCGGCTTACCGGCCTCGGCCGCAGCGGCGCCCGCCGCACCGGCCGGAGGCTCGTAGGCCTGCGGCGGGTGATACGGCTTCGGCTCTCGGGTCTCCGTCAACGTGCCCCCTCGGGAGTCGGCGTCCGCGGCGGAGCCACGGGCGCCGGCCTGATCGGTAGCAGGTGCGGCGGTAGTGCTGCGCTCGGCACCTGCACCGCTTGCCGCGGCGCCCGTGGCTCGACTCACGACTTACTCCTCGGTGTTTCCTGCCGGGGCGGATGCGCCCTCGGCGCCCTGGACCCCGTCGCCCTCGGCTGCGTCGGTCAACTCGTCGACCTCTTCAGCCTCGCGACCGGCCTCGGCGTTCCTCGCGATGCCCACGACGGCATCGCGCTTGCCCAAGTTGATCAGCTGGACGCCCATGGTGTCACGGCCCGTCTCCCTGACCTCGCTGACCCGTGTGCGGATCACGCCGCCGCTGAGCGTAATGGCAAGGATCTCGTCCGTCTCCTCGACCACCAGCGCGCCGACCAGCGAGCCCCGATCCTCCACGATCTTGGCCGCCTTGATACCGAGGCCACCCCTACCCTGAACGCGGTACTCGTCCACGTTCGACCGCTTCGCGTAGCCGCCGTCGGTCGCGGTGAAGACGTACGTCCCCGGGCGCACGACGCTCATGGAGAGCAGCTCGTCGCCCTCGCGGAAGCTCATGCCCTTGACGCCGGAGGTGGCCCGGCCCATCGGACGGAGGGCTTCATCCGTAGCGGTGAACCGGATGGACTGCGCCTTCTTGCTGATCAGCAGCAGGTCGTCCGCGGCGGAGACCAGCTCGGCACCGATCAGCTCGTCCTCGGCGCCGCTCTCGGTCTCGCGCAGGTTGATGGCGATGACGCCGCCCGAGCGCGGGGAGTCGTAGTCCTTGAGCGGGGTCTTCTTCACCAGGCCGGACTTGGTGGCGAGCACCAGGTACGGCGCGGCCTCGTAGTCGCGGACGGCGAGGATCTGGGCGATCTTCTCGTCCGGCTGGAAGGCCAGCAGGTTGGCCACGTGCTGGCCGCGGGCGTCACGCCCGGCGTCCGGCAGCTCGTAGGCCTTGGCGCGGTAGACCCGGCCCTTGTTGGTGAAGAAGAGCAGCCAGTGGTGCGTGGTGGAGACGAAGAAGTGGTCGACGATGTCGTCTTCCTTGAGCTTCGTGCCCCGTACGCCCTTGCCGCCGCGCTTCTGCGAGCGGTAGTCGTCGGTCTTGGTGCGCTTGACGTAGCCGCCGCGCGTGATCGTGACGACGATGTCCTCCTCGGCGATCAGGTCCTCGATGGACATGTCACCGTCGAAGGGCACCAGCGCCGAGCGCCGGTCCTCGCCGAACTTCTCGACGATCGCCGTGAGTTCCTCGCTGATGATCTGGCGCTGCCGCTCCGGCGAGGCCAGGATCGCGTTGTACTCGTTGATCTTCGCCTGGAGCTCGTCGTGCTCCGCCACGATCTTCTGCCGCTCCAGGGCGGCCAGCCGGCGCAGCTGCATCTCCAGGATCGCGTTGGCCTGGATCTCGTCGATCTGCAGCAGGCCCATCAGGCCCTCGCGGGCGACGTCGACGGTCTCGCTGCGCCGGATGAGCGCGATGACCTCGTCGATGGCGTCCAGGGCCTTGAGCAGGCCGCGCAGGATGTGGGCGCGCTCCTCGGCCTTGCGCAGCCGGAAGCGGGTGCGCCGGACGATGACCTCGATCTGGTGCGTCACCCAGTTGCGGATGAACGCGTCCAGGGAGAGGGTGCGCGGCACGCCGTCGACCAGGGCCAGCATGTTGGCGCCGAAGTTGGTCTGCAGATCGGTGTGCTTGTAGAGGTTGTTCAGGACGACCTTGGCGACCGCGTCCCGCTTGAGGACGATCACCAGGCGCTGGCCGGTGCGGGAGGAGGTCTCGTCGCGGACGTCGGCGATGCCGCCGATCTTGCCGTCCTTCACCAGGTCGGCGATCTTCTGCGCGAGGTTGTCCGGGTTCACCTGGTAGGGCAGCTCGGTGACCACCAGGCACTGGCGGTTCTGGATCTCCTCGACCTCGACCACCGCGCGCATGGTGATCGAGCCGCGGCCGGTGCGGTAGGCCTCCTCGATGCCCTTGCGGCCCACCACGAGGGCGCCGGTCGGGAAGTCGGGGCCCTTGATGCGCTCGATGAGCGCGTCCAGCAGCTCCTCGGGCGTGGCCTCCGGGTTGGCCAGGTACCACTGGGCGCCCTCGGCGACCTCGCGGAGGTTGTGCGGCGGGATGTTGGTCGCCATGCCGACCGCGATGCCGGCGGAGCCGTTGACCAGCAGGTTGGGGATGCGCGACGGCAGGACCGTCGGCTCCTGGTTGCGGCCGTCGTAGTTGTCCTGGAAGTCGACGGTCTCCTCGTCGATGTCCCGGACCATCTCCATGGACAGCGGCGCCATCTTGCACTCGGTGTACCGCATGGCGGCGGCCGGGTCGTTGCCCGGGGAACCGAAGTTGCCGTTGGAGTCCACCAGCGGCATCCGCATGGCCCAGGGCTGGGCGAGGCGGACGAGCGCGTCGTAGATGGAGGCGTCGCCGTGCGGGTGGTACGTACCCATGACGTCACCGACGACACGGGCGCACTTGTAGAAGCCCTTCTCGGGGCGGTAGCCGCCGTCGTACATCGCGTAGAGCACGCGGCGGTGCACCGGCTTGAGGCCGTCGCGCACGTCGGGCAGCGCACGCGAGACGATCACGCTCATCGCGTAGTCGAGGTAGGAGCGCTGCATCTCCGTCTCGAGCCCGACGGGCTCGACGCGCAGGCCCACGCCCTCCAGCGGGGCGGGCGCGCCCTCGGGGGTCACCTCGGGCACGGGGGCGGTGGGGGTCTCAGGGGTCTCGTCGGCCATTGCTGTTCAAAGTCCTTTCGCGCTGCGGCTGTCTCGGGGTGGGCCGACAGGCTCAGATGTCGAGGAAGCGGACGTCCTTGGCGTTGCGCTGGATGAAGGAGCGCCGCGCCTCGACGTCCTCGCCCATGAGCACCGAGAACAGGTCGTCCGCCTGCGCGGCGTCGTCCAGGGTGACCTGGCCGAGGACGCGGTGGTCGACGTCCATGGTGGTCACGCGCAGCTCCTCGGCGTTCATCTCGCCGAGACCCTTGAAGCGCTGGACCGAGTCGTCCTTAATCCGCTTGCCGTTCTCCCGGCCGAGCTGGATCAGGGCGTCGCGCTCGCGGTCGGAGTAGGCGTACTCGAAGTCGTCCCGGCCCCACTTGATCTTGTAGAGCGGGGGGCGGGAGAGGTAGACGTGCCCGGCCTCGACCAGCGGACGCATAAAGCGGAAGAGGAAGGTGAGCAGCAGGGTGTTGATGTGCTGGCCGTCGACGTCGGCGTCCGCCATCAGGATGATCTTGTGATAGCGGAGCTTCGAGATGTCGAAGTCCTCGTGCACACCGGTGCCGAAGGCGGAGATCAGCGCCTGGATCTCCTGGTTCTGCAGGATCTTGTCGATCCGGGCCTTCTCGACGTTGAGGATCTTGCCGCGGATCGGGAGGATCGCCTGGTACTGCGGGTTCCGGCCGGACTTGGCCGAGCCGCCGGCGGAGTCACCCTCGACGATGAAGATCTCGCACTTGGCCGGCTCGTTCGACTGGCAGTCGGACAGCTTGCCCGGCAGCGACGCCGTCTCCAGCAGGCCCTTGCGGCGCGTGAGGTCACGGGCCTTGCGGGCCGCGACGCGCGCGGTGGCGGCCTGGATGGACTTGCGGATGATGTCCGCGGCCTCGTTGGGGTTACGGTCCAGCCAGTCCGTCAGCTGCTCGTGGACGACCTTCTGCACGAAGGTCTTGGCCTCGGTGTTGCCCAGCTTGGTCTTGGTCTGGCCCTCGAACTGCGGCTCGCCCAGCTTGACGGAGATGATCGCCGTCAGGCCCTCGCGGATGTCGTCGCCCGTGAGGTTGTCGTCCTTCTCGCGGAGCAGCTTCTTGTCGCGCGCGTAACGGTTGATCAGACCGGTGAGCGCCGCGCGGAAGCCCTCCTCGTGGGTGCCGCCCTCGTGGGTGTGGATGGTGTTGGCGAAGCTGTAGACACCCTCGGTGTACTGGGTGTTCCACTGCATCGCGATCTCGACCGAGAGCAGCCGCTCCTTGTCCTCGGCGTCGAAGTCGATCACCGTGGGGTGGATGACCTCGCCCTTGCGCGAGTTGAGGTAGCGGACGAAGTCGGAGATGCCGCCCTCGTAGTGGTAGCGGACGGTCAGGGGCTTGCCGTCCTCGTCCACGTGGGCCGGGCGCTCGTCCGTCAGCGAGATGGTCAGGCCCTTGTTGAGGAACGCCATCTCCTGGAAGCGCCGCGAGAGCGTCTCGAAGGAGTACTCGGTGGTCTCGAAGATGTCGCCGTCGGCCCAGAAGGTGACCGAGGTGCCGTGCTCGTCGGTCGCCTCGTTCTGCTGCAGCGGGGCGGTCGGGACGCCGAGCTTGTAGTCCTGCGTCCAGCGGTAGCCGTCGGTCTTGACCTCGACCGCGACGCGCGTGGACAGGGCGTTGACGACGGAGACGCCGACGCCGTGCAGACCGCCGGAGACGGCGTAGCCGCCGCCGCCGAACTTGCCGCCCGCGTGCAGGACGGTCAGGACGACCTCGACGGCGGGCTTGCCCTCGGAGGGCACGATGCCGACCGGGATGCCACGGCCGTTGTCCACGACGCGGACACCGCCGTCGGGGAGGATCGTCACGTCGATGGTGTCCGCGTGGCCCGCGAGGGCCTCGTCGACGGAGTTGTCCACGACCTCGTAGACGAGGTGGTGCAGGCCGCGCTCACCGGTCGAGCCGATGTACATGCCGGGCCGCTTGCGGACGGCGTCCAGTCCCTCGAGGACGGTGATCGCGCTGGCGTCGTAGGACGTGGCGCCGGGTGCGGCCTCCGCCGCACCGTCCGTAGCAGGGGTGGTGTTCTCGTTGGGGTTGCCGGAATCGGCCACGAAGCGCCCTTTCTGGCACAGCACAGGCCATCCCCGACTGCGGCGGGGAGACCCCACCCGAGGCAGGCAGGAGCGGCTGCGTCGTTCTGCGTTGGTCGACGAGTCCCGCAAGCCGGCGGGATTGCCACCAGTCTACCGGTAGCGCTGACATGAATGGGGGTTTGGCGGTGCCTGAGCCTGCACGTGCCGCCCTGAACCGGCATCAGCCGACTCCCTATATGCGCCCCCGGGCTCCGAGAGGCTCACAGCGGCACTCAGCGCTTCGGGCTGTCAACCGCCCGCTACCGTGAGCGGGGTCTCAGCGCCGGCTCACCCGTCCCGTGGGTCGACCCGTGTCCCGCACCCCTCCGCGGCCGGCTCCGCGATCAGCCGTACGTGTCCCCCGGGCCCGTGCTGCCGGGCGCGCGCAGCGAGCCGTAGCGGCGGCCGGGACCGCCCGGGCCCAGCACCTTGATCGCCCGTACGGTGCCCTGCCCGAGGTCGTCGTTGAGCCGGGCGACGAGCTGCGACGCCATCAGGCGCAGCTGCGTCGCCCACGCCGTCGAGTCGCACTGCACCGTCAGGACGTGCGAGTCCTCGTCGAAGCCCTGCGGGGTGCAGTGCAGGGCCAGCGCGTCGCCCACGATCTGCGGCCAGCGGCCCATCACCCCGCCCACCGCCGCGGGCTTCTCCCAGCCCCGCTCGGTGATCAGCCGGTTGATGGCGGCGCCCAGCGGCAGCGGGTCGCGGCCGTCGGCGCGCGCACCGGAGCGCAGCCCGCCGCCGCGGCGGGCCTGCTTCTTCTGCTGGGCCGCCGCGCCCCGCGCCCGCGCCTGCTCCTTGGCCGCGCGCAGCGCGACCCGCGCCAGGTCCACGCCGGAGGGCTCGGGCGGCTTCGGGTGCTCGGAGGGTGCGGGGGGCGTGTTCATACGCGCTCGACCTTGCCGCCGGAAACCGCGTACCGGGCCCCGGTGAGGACCTCCGGCACGTCGTCGTCCACCGCCGCGGTGACCAGCACCTGCTCGCCGTGGGCCACCAGCTCCGCCAGCCGCTCCCGGCGCCGGGCGTCCAGCTCGGCGAAGACGTCGTCCAGGACGAGCACCGGCTCGTTGCCCTCGGAGCGCAGCAGCTCGTACGAGGCCAGGCGCAGCGCCAGCGCGTACGACCAGGACTCGCCGTGGCTCGCGTAGCCCTTGGCCGGCAGCTGCCCGAGCCGGAGAAGGAGGTCGTCGCGGTGCGGGCCGACCAGCGTCACGCCCCGCTCGATCTCCTGCTTGCGGGCCTCGGCGAGCGCCGCGAGCAGCGCCTCGTAGAGCTCCTCGCGGGTGTGGGCGCCCTCGGCGCCGGCCGGTCCGCGGTAGTCGAAGGCGACCGGGCCGCCGCCGGGGGCCAGCTGCTCGTAGGCCTTGTCGGCCAGCGGGCGCAGGGCGCCGATCAGGTCCAGCCGCCGGGCCAGCAGCTCGGCTCCGGCCCGGGCCAGGTGCTGGTCCCAGATGTCGAGCGTGGACAAGTCCAGGCCGCGGCCGCCGTGGCGGCGTGCCATCGCCGCGCTCTTGAGGAGGGTGTTGCGCTGCTTGAGGACCCGCTCGTAGTCGGAGCGGACGCCCGCCATGCGCGGGGTGCGCGCGGTGATCAGCTCGTCCAGGAAGCGGCGGCGCTCGCCGGGATCGCCCTTGACGAGGGCCAGGTCCTCGGGGGCGAACAGCACGGTGCGCACGATGCCGAGCACGTCACGCGGTCTGACCTGGGACGATCTATTGATCCGGGCCCGGTTGGCGCGGCCCGGGTTGAGCTCCAGCTCGATCAGCTGCTGCCGCTCGCCCTGGACCACCGCGGCCCGTATCACGGCGCGCTCGGCGCCCATCCGGACCAGCGGGGCGTCGGAGGAGACCCGGTGGCTGCCGAGGGTGGCCAGATAGCCGATCGCCTCGACGAGGTTGGTCTTCCCCTGGCCGTTCGGGCCCACGAACGCCGTGACGCCCGGGTCGAGGGAGACCTCGGCCCGGGCGTACGAACGGAAGTCGGCCAGCGACAGATGCGTGACATGCATGGTGCGCCGACCTCTTCCGCTGTTACTGCTGATACTGCAGGTGCTGCTGTGGTGTGGGGTGTTACTTGCTCTCGACGGCGTGGCCGCCGAACTGGTTGCGCAGCGCGGCGATCATCTTCATCTGCGGCGAGTCGTCCTGCCGGGAGGCGAAGCGCGCGAAGAGCGAAGCGGTGATCGCGGGCAGCGGCACGGCGTTGTCGATCGCGGCCTCGACCGTCCAGCGGCCCTCGCCGGAGTCGGCGGCGTAACCGCGCAGCTTGTCGAGGTGCTCGTCCTCGTCCAGGGCGTTGACGGCCAGGTCGAGCAGCCAGGAGCGGATGACCGTGCCCTCCTGCCAGGAGCGGAAGACCTCGCGCACGTCGGTGACGGAGTCGACCTTCTCCAGCAGCTCCCAGCCCTCGGCGTAGGCCTGCATCATGGCGTACTCGATGCCGTTGTGGACCATCTTGGCGAAGTGGCCGGCACCGACCTTGCCCGCGTGCACCGCGCCGAAGTCGCCCGCGGGCTTGAGGGCGTCGAAGACCGGCTGGACGCGGGCGACGTTCGCCGGGTCACCGCCGTACATCAGGGCGTAGCCGTTCTCCAGGCCCCAGACGCCGCCGGAGACGCCGCAGTCGACGAAGCCGATGCCCTTGGCACCCAGCTCCTCGGCGTGCTTCTCGTCGTCCGTCCAGCGGGAGTTGCCGCCGTCGACCACGATGTCGCCCGGGGAGAGCAGCTCGCCGAGCTCGTCGATGGTGGACTGGGTGGCGGCACCGGCCGGGACCATGACCCACACGACGCGCGGGCCCTGGAGGGAGTCGACGAGCTCCTTGAGGCTGCCGACGTCCGCGAGGTCAGGGTTGCGGTCGTATCCGATGACGGTGTGGCCGGCGCGGCGGATGCGCTCGCGCATGTTGCCGCCCATCTTGCCGAGACCGACGAGACCGAGCTCCATGGGTGATCCTCTATGCCTTGAGTGGGTTCGTACCTGGGTCCGAGCCTACGCCGGGGAGGCGCTGCACACCTGTGGGGATACGGCGCTCAAAGGGTCACGGAGGTGCCGCTCCGCGGCTCCGCCGCGCGGGCGCGACCGGCCGCCGACGGCTCGCGGCCGGATGACCGGCCGCGAGCCCTTCGCCGTCATCCTCAGCCGGACAGGCGAACCGGCATGATCAGGTACTTGTACGCGTCGTCCGCCTCGGCGTCGAGCGCCGGCTTGCCGCTGAGCAGCGCCGGCTTCGTGGACGTCGTGAAGGATAGCTGCGCGACCGGCGAGTCGATCGCCGACAGGCCCTCCAGCAGGAAGCCGGGGTTGAAGGCGATCGAGATGTCGTCGCCGTCGAGCTGGGCGTCCACCCGCTCCACAGCCTGTGCATCGTCGCTGGAGCCGGCCTCCAGGATCAGCACGCCCTGCTCGAAGCTCAGCCGCACCGGGGTGTTCCGCTCGGCGACGAGCGCCACGCGCTTGACGGCCTCGACGAACGGGGCGGTCTCGATGACGGCGACCGAGTTGAACTCGGTGGGGAAGAGCGTGCGGTACTTCGGCAGGTCGCCTTCAAGGAGGCGGGTGGTCGTGCGGCGGCCGGCGCCCTCGAAGCCGATCAGGCCCTCGCCCGCGCCGGAGCCGGCCAGGGCCAGCGCCACGGTGTCACCGCCGCTGAGGGACTTGGCGGTGTCCAGCAGGGTCTTGGCGGGGACCAGGGCGACCGCGGAGATGTCCGGGGTCTCGGGCTTCCACATGAACTCGCGGACCGCGAAGCGGTAGCGGTCGGTGGAGGCCAGGGTGACGGTGTCGCCCTCGATCTCGATGCGCACACCGGTGAGCACCGGCAGCGTGTCGTCACGGCCGGCGGCGATGGCGACCTGCGCGGCGGCGGCGGCGAAGACCTCGGCCGGGACGGTGCCCGTGGCGGTGGGCATCTGCGGCAGGGCCGGGTACTCCTCCACAGGCAGGGTGTGGAGTGTGAATCGCGAGGAGCCGCAGACCACGGTGACGCGCACACCGTCGGTGGAGATTTCCACAGGCCTGTTGGGAAGTGCGCGGCAGATGTCGGCGAGGAGGCGGCCGGAGACGAGGACGGTGCCGTCCTCCTCCACATCGGCGTCGACCGAGACGCGGGCGGAGACCTCGTAGTCGAAGCCGGACAGGCTCAGGGAGCCGTCCTCGGCCTTCAGCAGCAGGCCCGCGAGGACGGGCACCGGCGGACGGGCCGGGAGGCTGCGGGCCGCCCAGGCCACTGCCTCCGCGAGTACATCGCGCTCCACCCGGATCTTCACCGGAACCGCCTCCTGCTTGTTGCTGGCTCGCCCTGCTGGCTTCTTCGTCGGCTGCTTGCCGGAGACCAGTCTGACGCACGCCGCTGACAGCTGGTGCGTCTCGGGGTCAAGTCGGGTCGGAGGGCGTGGCGCGGCCCGCGGCCGAGTTGTGCACAGGACCCACTTCGAAACGAGTTCCCCGCTTGATCTCTGTGGTCGTAGTAGTAGGGCCTGTGGAAACCGTGGAAAACCCTCTTCGCGCAGGTCAGCGCCGGTTTTTTGTCCACCGGGCCTGTGGGCGGGGGCAGTGGATAAGCGGGGTGGTCTGTGGACCGCGGAAAGTTCTGCACAGGCGGTGCACAGGCAGGGCGCACTTCTCCCCAGGCCTGTCCCCAGGTTTACCCAGGTTCCCCACAGCCCAATCCGGCACCTTGGTGTGACGCCTTTCACTCGGTGCGGTGAGTCCGGGCGTTTCGTTGCCGAACAGTGGACAGGGGTGTGGAAAGACTGTGTACAACATCCACTCCCCTGTGGGCGACCGGTGGACAACGCCGAAGGGGCCTTGTGGGTGATTAGTCTGTCCACAGCCTGTGGAAGACCGTCAGCCACAAATCCACACGCCCGTGACCTCGCCTGATGGGCTATCAACAGCCTGCGCTGTGGACGGCGTATGGACAACTTCGCAGCCCACAGGGTGTGGACGGCCGGTCGGCAGGGAATCTGTGGAGAACCCCCGGTACGCGGCGCGAATTCGAACAGAGCCGTCCACGGCTGTGGACGCCGGATGACGCCGGATGCGGCCGGCCGACCGCCGCGGGCGGCCCCAGGACCGCGAAAGCGGGCCGTCGCGACGGCTCCAGGACCGCGAAAGCAGACGCCGCAACCGGCCCCAGGACCGCGAAAAGGGCGCTCCGGGAAGCCTCCCGGAGCGCCCTCGGGCGTCCTGTGCGGTGTCCTCAGCCGTTCTTGATGCGGTTGGTCAGCTCGGTCACCTGGTTGTAGATGGAGCGCCGCTCGGCCATCAGCGCGCGGATCTTCCGGTCCGCGTGCATGACGGTCGTGTGGTCCCGCCCGCCGAACTGCGCACCGATCTTCGGCAGCGACAGGTCCGTGAGCTCGCGGCAGAGGTACATGGCGATCTGCCGGGCCGTCACCAGCACGCGGCTGCGCGAGGCCCCGCACAGGTCCTCGACGGTGTGCCCGAAGTAGTCGGCGGTCGCGGCCATGATGGCCGGCGCCGTGATCTCCGGCGAGGCGTCCTCGCCGCCCGGGATCAGGTCCTTGAGGACGATCTCGGTCAGGCCCAGGTCCACCGGCTGCCGGTTCAGGCTCGCGAAGGCCGTCACCCGGATCAGCGCGCCCTCCAGCTCGCGGATGTTGCGCGAGATGCGGGAGGCGATGAACTCCAGGACCTCCGGCGGGGCGTTGAGCTGCTCCTGGACCGCCTTCTTGCGCAGGATCGCGATACGGGTCTCCAGCTCGGGCGGCTGGACGTCCGTGATGAGGCCCCACTCGAAGCGGTTGCGGAGCCGGTCCTCCAGGGTCACCAGCTGCTTGGGCGGCCGGTCCGAGGACAGCACGATCTGCTTGTTGGCGTTGTGGAGGGTGTTGAAGGTGTGGAAGAACTCCTCCTGCGTCGACTCCTTGCTCGCGAGGAACTGGATGTCGTCGACCAGCAGGATGTCCATGTCGCGGTAGCGCTTGCGGAACGCGTCCGCCTTGCCGTCGCGGATGGAGTTGATGAACTCGTTGGTGAACTCCTCGGAGCTCACGTAGCGCACGCGCGTGCCGGGGTAGAGGCTGCGCGCGTAGTGCCCGATGGCGTGCAGCAGGTGGGTCTTCCCCAGCCCCGACTCGCCGTAGATGAAGAGGGGGTTGTACGCCTTCGCCGGAGCCTCGGCCACCGCGACCGCGGCGGCGTGCGCGAAGCGGTTGGAGGCACCGATCACGAACGTGTCGAAGAGGTACTTCGGGTTCAGGCGGGCGGTCGGCTCACCCGGGCCCGGCGCCGGGGACGGCTTCGCCGCGAGCGGGCCGGGGGCGCCGCCGGACGAGGGCCGGTCGGGGCGCTCGCCGCCGCGCGGGTGGCTCTCCGGCAGCTCCCGGCCGGGCACGTCCCGGCCGGGGCCCTCGCGGCCCGGCACGTCGTGGCGCTGCTGCTCGTACGGCATGCGCTCGGACGGCTGCGTGCGGTAGTCGGAGCCCTGGGGCTCGTAGCCGCCGGAGTGCTGCGTGGCGTACGGATCGCGTTCGCCCTCGGCGAAGCCGGCAAGACGCTGCTGCTGCCAGCCGTAGTCGCCCCGGTCGCCCGGGGGCGGCACCGGGGGGCCCGAGGGGGCCGAGTGGCGCGGCCACGCACCGGGCTCGGGGCGCTGCTGCTGGTAGTCGGGGTAGGCGGGGCGCACGGACGGCAGCTCGTCGGCCCCGGCCTGGCGGCCGTAGCTCTCGCGGCCCTCGTAGGCGCCGTTGTCGAAGCTCTCGTAGCCGTCCCGGGACTCGTAGGCGTCGCGGCCCTGGCCGCCGCCGCGGCCCGGCTCCTCGTAGCGGGACTGCTGCGGGGCCTGCGGGCGCTCGGCCGGGGGCTCGCCCGCGGAGTCGTCGACCGTGATCGCGATCCGGATGGGGCGGCCGCACTCGCGGCTGAGCGCGTCGCTGACGAGCGGCGCGAGCCGGCCCTCCAGCACGCCCTTGGCGAATTCGTTGGGCACGGCCAGCAGGGCGGTGTCCGCGACCAGGGCCAGCGGCTGGCACCGCTTGATCCAGTGCTCGTCCTTGGTCTCGACGCCCTGGCCGCGCTTGTCCCGGCCCTCGCCGAGGAGCTGGTCGAGCACGCGCGGCCACACTGCGGCAAGATCGGCAGGCAGGTCAGCCACGAGGCACGCTCTCTCGGTTACTGGGGGCGCCCCGTGAGTCCCACGAATGTGTGGTTCTCGGGACGGGCGGGAAGGATTCGGAGTTCAGCCACGGTAGTCAGCCCGCGGTGCGTGGTTCAAGTCGTTGTCCACAGGGTGTGTACAAATGTGCCATGGCGCGAGCCGTGTCGTCCCACCGGCCCGCGGCGGGCTACGGTTGTCCCTGGTGCGCTGCCGGTTTGACCGAATGGCGTAGCCGCGCGTACCGTGACCAGGTCGAGTTGTCGATGGCTGCTGCCGCCTGCCTCCGATGGGCAAAGATCGCGTCGAATCTGTACGTGGTCAAGAAGCGGTGCACTCGGGCGTTGCGAGCTTCTCGTGGGCGCACGGTGACAGCCAGGCGATGTCCCGCCACCACCGATTCATTTCTGGAGCCCCCGAGTGAGCAAGCGCACCTTCCAGCCGAACAACCGCCGTCGCGCGAAGACCCACGGCTTCCGCCTGCGCATGCGCACCCGTGCCGGCCGCGCGATTCTCGCGTCCCGCCGTGGCAAGGGTCGCGCCCGCCTGTCGGCCTGAGCAGCCTGACGACCAATAGGTCCATGCCGTGCTGCCTACCGACAATCGGCTGAGGCGGCGCGAGGACTTTGCGACCGCGGTACGCCGAGGACGCAGGGCCGGCCGCCCGCTCCTCGTCGTCCATTTCCGTAGCGGTACAACGGACCCGCACACACCTGGGGAGAGTGTTCCCCCGGTGCGTGCGGGTTTCGTCGTCAGCAAGGCCGTCGGCGTCGCAGTAGTCCGCAATCTGGTGAAGCGCAGGCTTCGCCACCTGATGCGTGACCGGCTCGATCAGCTGCCCGCCGGTAGCCTGGTGGTGGTACGGGCCCTGCCCGGCTCGGGCGAGGCGGACCACGATGAGCTGGCCCGTGATCTTGACACCGCACTGCAGCGGCTGTTGGGAGGGGCGCCGCGCCGTTCCGATCCCCCCGGGGAGACCCCCAGGGACCTTGGCCCCAGCCAAGGAGGGAGCGCACGGTGAAGTATCCGCTGCTGTGGTTGATCAAGCTCTACCAGTGGACCATCAGCCCGCTCCTGGGCCCGGTCTGCAAGTACTACCCGTCGTGCTCGCACTACGGGTACACCGCCATTGACGTGCACGGCGCGGTCAAGGGAACGGCGCTGACGGCCTGGCGCATCCTGCGCTGCAATCCGTGGTCGCTCGGTGGCGTCGACCACGTTCCTCCCCGGAAGCGTCCGGTCTGGCACCAGCGGCTGAGGAGCCGACTGGGCGGGCACCCCCTCGCGGGGCCCGCCGCACAGCCCGAGACTCAGCCCAACGCCCAAGGAGCCTGATTCGTGGACACGATCCTCGGTCCCCTCTATTACGCAGTTTCCTGGATCATCGTCCAGTTTCATTCGCTGTACAGCCTTGTCTTCGACAAGAACAGCGGCTGGGCGTGGGGGCTGTCCATCGTCTCCCTCGTGGTCCTGATCCGCATCTGCCTGATCCCGCTCTTCGTGAAGCAGATCAAGGCGACGCGGAACATGCAGGCGCTCCAGCCCAAGATGAAGGCGATCCAGGAGCGCTACAAGAGCGACAAGCAGCGCCAGTCCGAAGAGATGATGAAGCTCTACAAGGAGACGGGCACCAACCCTCTCTCGAGCTGTCTCCCGATCCTGGCCCAGTCGCCCTTCTTCATCTCGCTGTACCAGGTCCTGAACCACATCGCCCAGGGCAAGACGGTCGGCTTCATCGACCAGGAGCTGCTGGCCAGCGCCCGTGAGGCGCACATCTTCGGCGCCCCGCTGTCGGTGAAGTTCCTCGACTCCGCCTCCAAGGTGGAGAGCCTCAGCGCCACGCTGACCGACGTCCGCGTCGTCACGATCATCATGATCGTCCTGATGTCGCTGTCGCAGTTCTACACGCAGCGCCAGCTGATGACGAAGAACGTCGACCTCACGGTGAAGACGCCGTTCATGCAGCAGCAGAAGATGCTGATGTACGTGTTCCCCGTGATCTTCGCGGTCATCGGCATCAACGTCCCCGTGGGTGTGCTCCTGTACTGGCTGACCACCAACGTGTGGACCCTGGGCCAGCAGATGTTCGTCATCCGCCGCAACCCCACCCCGGGCAGCCTCGCCTTCAAGCAGCGCCAGGAGCGCCTGCGGGCCAAGGGCAAGCTCAAGGAGGACCCGGCCGAGGTCGAGGCGCGCCAGGCCGCCGAGGCCGCCCGTGCCAAGCGTCAGCAGCCCAAGCGCCAGACCAAGGCCAAGCGCCAGGTGGCCGGCTCCACGGCCGCTGCCACGGGCGAGCAGCAGCCGTCGCTGGAGAAGAAGCAGGGCGACGGGGGCGGAGCGGACGCCAAGGCCGCCGGCGGCACCAAGGACGCCAAGGCGGGCGGCAAGCCCGGGCAGCGCAAGAGCGGCGGCCCGCAGCGGCCCAAGCACCCCTCCAAGAAGTGATGAAGGAGTCCACCGTGACCGACACGCAGCGCCAGACCAGCGGTGTTGCCGCCGAGGGCACCGACACCCTGTCCCGCCTGGAGCAGGAGGGCGAGATCGCGGCCGACTACCTCGAGGGTCTGCTCGACATCGCCGACCTCGACGGCGACATCGACATGGACGTCGAGGCCGACCGCGCCGCGGTGTCGATCATCAGCGACTCGACCAGCCGTGACCTGCAGAAGCTCGTCGGCCGTGACGGCGAGGTGCTGGAGGCGCTCCAGGAGCTCACCCGGCTGGCCGTGAACCGGGAGACCGGCGACCGCAGCCGGCTCATGCTGGATATCGCCGGCTTCCGCGCCCGCAAGCGCGAGGAGC
This sequence comes from Streptomyces sp. URMC 127, assembly GCF_051386535.1. NCBI lineage: Bacteria > Bacillati > Actinomycetota > Actinomycetes > Kitasatosporales > Streptomycetaceae > Streptomyces > Streptomyces sp. URMC 127. The sequence continues at coordinate 4,792 of NZ_JBPQTW010000016.1, read as the reverse complement.
TGGCGAAGGTCGGCGCCCGGGCGGCCGCCGAGGCCCGCAGCACCGGCAGCCCGGTCAAGCTGGACCCGATGACGCCCTTCGAGCGCAAGGTCGTCCACGACGCCGTGGCCGCCGCGGGTCTGCGCAGCGAGTCCGAGGGCGAGGAGCCGCAGCGCTTCGTCGTCGTCCTCCCGGCCTGAGGCGTCCCCCCGGCTTTCCCGATCCCACTTCTAGGTGTGTCCGGCCCCGTCTGCTCGCAGGCGGGGCCGATCCTTGTCAGCCTGATATTCAGACTCTGATTTTCAGTGATTCTCAGAGAGACGTCGTACGGAAGGACGGTTTCCCGTGGATGAGGCAGCGGAGCTCCCCCCGGCGCCCCCGGAGGCACGGGAGGTATTCGGTGACCGCCTGCCGGAGGCCGTTCGGTACGCCGAGGTGCTCGCGGACGCGGGCGTGCGGCGTGGTCTCATCGGTCCCCGCGAGGTTCCGCGGCTGTGGGAACGGCACCTGCTGAACTGTGCGGTGCTCGCCGAGGCCGTCCCGGACGGCGTCTCCGTGTGCGACGTGGGCTCCGGAGCGGGCCTGCCCGGCATCCCGCTGGCCCTGGTCCGCCCGGACCTCCAGATCACCCTCCTGGAGCCGCTGCTGCGCCGTACGACGTTCCTGCAGGAGGTCGTCGAGCTGCTGGGCCTGGACCACGTCACGGTCGTCCGTGGCCGCGCCGAGGAGATGCTCGGCAAGGTGCAGCCGGTGCACGTCGTCACCGCCCGCGCCGTGGCTCCGCTGGACCGGCTCGCGGGCTGGGGCGTGCCCCTGCTGCGTCCGTACGGCGAGATGCTCGCCCTCAAGGGCGACACCGCGGAGGAGGAGCTGAAGGGGGCCCGTGCGGCGCTCAGCAAGCTCGGCGTCGTCCGGACCTCGATCCTTCAGGTCGGCGAGGGCATCGTGGACCCGCTGTCCACGGTGGTCCGGGTCGAGGTGGGGGAGAGCCCGGGCGGTGTGCGCTTCGCCGCCAAGCGGGCCAAGGCGGCGGGCCGCTCGCGCCGTCGGCGCTGAGCGCCGGACTCACCCCTCCGGAGCAGCACGATGCTCCATACAACCTGCCAAACCTACCCGTAGCGGAGTGTCGTCATCGCGGCGCAGAGCGTGCGCTGCATCGTGTTTCACGTGAAACGACGCTCCTTGCTGCAGGGAATCATCGACCGGGGCCGCGCGGCCGTACCGCGCGGCCAGCGGACGGCCGAGCGCGCCGGTGACCCCGGTGTATCCACAGGAACGCTGGATTCATCCACAGGAGAACGGGCCTCGCTGGTTCACAGCCCCGAAAGCATGGCAGGCTCTGTCCATTGCGAGCCTGATGTCGAGGAGAGTGAATCCTTGCGGTCCGACGCCAATATCGCGGGGCCGATGGCCGACCCGGTCCCCGGTCCCCGCCCCGCCGACCCCCAACCGTTGGCTGATCCCGGGTCCCTGCCCGTGGGGGGCGAGCTCGTTTCCAGCTCGGTTTCACGTGAAACGCCGCCCCCGATGCCCAGGCCGGAGCAGACCCGGGTGATGGTGGTCGCCAACCAGAAGGGCGGCGTGGGCAAGACCACCACGACCGTGAACCTGGCGGCCTCGCTGGCGCTGCACGGCAACCGTGTCCTGGTCATCGACCTCGACCCCCAGGGCAACGCCTCCACGGCGCTGGGCATCGACCACCACGCCGAGGTCCCGTCGATCTACGACGTCCTGGTGGACAACAAGAAGCTCGCCGATGTGGTGCAGCCGGTTGTCGACGTGGAGGGCCTCTTCTGTGCGCCCGCCACGATCGACCTGGCGGGTGCGGAGATCGAGCTGGTGTCGCTCGTCGCCCGCGAGAGCCGGCTCGACCGTGCGATCAAGGCCTATGAGCAGCCGCTGGACTACATCCTCATCGACTGCCCGCCCTCGCTCGGCCTGCTGACGGTGAACGCACTGGTCGCCGGCGCCGAGGTGCTGATCCCCATCCAGTGCGAGTACTACGCCCTGGAGGGTCTCGGCCAGCTGCTGCGCAACGTCGAGCTGGTGCGGGGGCACCTCAACCCCAAGCTCCATGTCTCGACGATCCTCCTGACGATGTACGACGGCCGGACCCGGCTGGCCTCCCAGGTGGCCGAGGAGGTGCGCACGCACTTCGGCCACGAGGTGCTGCGGACCAGCATTCCCCGCTCCGTCCGCATCTCGGAGGCGCCGAGCTACGGGCAGACGGTGCTGACGTACGACCCGGGCTCCAGCGGAGCGCTCTCCTATCTGGAGGCAGCCCGGGAGATCGCACTGCGGGGGGTGGGCGTACGTTACGACGGCAGTAGGGCTCACCTGGTGGGCCGCCAACAACAGCAAGACCAGCACAGCATGTCGGAGGGGCTGCAGTGAGCGATCGACGTAGAGGACTGGGCCGTGGGCTCGGTGCCCTGATTCCAGCGGCGCCGAAGGCATCGGAGGGCGCCGGCCCGGCCGTGGGGCCGGGTGCCACGTCCCCCGCCGCGGTGCCGGTTCTCACGCCGGAGCGGGGGGTGGCGGCGGCCAAGGTGACGCCGCTGCCGGTGAAGGACGTCGCCGTTTCACGTGAAACGGGTGCGGAGGAGCTCCGGGAAGCGGAGCTCCGGGAAGCCGGGGCCTACTTCGCGGAGCTGCCGCTGGACGCGATCACGCCCAACCCGCGGCAGCCCAGGGACCATTTCGATCCGGATGCCCTGGCCGAGCTGGTCCACTCCATCCGCGAGGTGGGCCTGCTCCAGCCCGTGGTCGTACGGCGCACGGGTCCCGAGCGCTACGAGCTCATCATGGGCGAGCGCCGCTGGCGGGCCTGCCGCGAGGCCGGCCTGAAGGCCATCCCGGCCATCGTCCGGGCGACCGAGGACGAGAAGCTCCTCCTCGACGCCCTCCTGGAGAACCTGCACCGTGCGCAGCTGAACCCCCTTGAGGAGGCTGCTGCCTACGACCAGCTGCTCAAGGACTTCAACTGCACCCATGAGGAGCTGGCGGACCGCATCGGACGGTCGCGTTCTCTGGTGTCCAACACGCTGCGGCTGCTCAAGCTCTCTCCCGAGGTGCAGGCCAAGGTCGCGTCCGGCGTCCTGATGTCCGGCCACGCCCGGGCTCTGGTGTCGGTCGAGGACCCCGAGGAGCAGGTCGAGCTCGCCAAGCGCATCGTGGCCGAGGGGCTGTCGGTGCGCTCCGTGGAAGAGATCGTGACCCTGCTGAAGCGGGAGACGAAGGCCAAGGCCAAGAGCAAGGGCCCCCGCGCGGGCGCTCGCGTCTCCCCGGCCCTGACCGATCTGGCCACCCGGCTGTCGGACCGCTTCGAGACCCGGGTGAAGGTGGACCTGGGCCAGAAGAAGGGCAAGATCGTCGTGGAGTTCGCCTCGATGGAGGATCTGGAGCGCATCCTGGGCACGCTCGCCCCGGGCGAGGGCCGGGTCCTGGGGCAGAAGCTCTCCACCGACGACGAGGACTGAGCCGGTCCGACGGCAAAGGGCGGGTGGTGTTTCACGTGAAACACCACCCGCCCTTTGCCTTGTCGCGCTGTTCGCTCAATCCCTGCCCGGATACGATGCGTTGGGGTATGGCGCAACCACGTTGACACAGTTCGCGGAGGGGCGGGGCCATGCGATGGGTGGGCCGGACCGGACTGATGGCAACAGGCTTCGGCCTGGGAGCAGTCGGCGGATTCGTCGGCAGTCTCCTTCGGGATCGGAGCGCATTGAGCGCCTCCCGGGGTATGGCACACGAGGGAAGTGAGGAACTGGCTCCATGGGGCGTCGGCTCGTACCGCTCACGCTGGACAATCTCCCGGACCTCCCCCAGCGCTGTCGCTCCTGCGTCTTCTGGGAACTAGACCCTGTCAGCGGTGAGGCCGCGCTGAAGGCGGGCCGGCCCGAGCTGGAGAAGGAGGCCTGGATCTCCGGAGTCCTCCTGGAGTGGGGATCCTGCGGCCGTGTGGTCTATGTGGACGAGGTGCCGGTGGGCTTCGTGCTCTACGCGCCGCCCGCCTACGTACCCCGCTCCGCCGCCTTCTCCACCAGCCCCGTCGCCGCCGATGCGGTGCAGCTGATGACGGCCTGGCTCACACCCGGCTTCCAGGGCCAGGGGCTCGGCCGGGTCATGGTGCAGACCGTGGCCAAGGACGTCCTGCGCCGGGGGTTCAAGGCCATCGAAGCCTTCGCCGACGCGCGCTGGAAGGAGCCGGCCTGTGTGCTGCCGGCCGACCATCTCCTGGCGGTGGGCTTCAAGACGGTGCGCCCGCACCCCCGCTATCCGCGGCTGCGCCTGGAGCTCAGGACGGCGCTCTCCTGGAAGGAGGACGTCGAGCTGGCGCTGGACCGTCTGCTGGGGGCGGTGCAGAAGGAGCCCGCACTGAGGCCGTTGTAGCCCGCGGCGTCCTTGCGTACTCGTAAAACGCCGGGCGGCCGGTGCATGGTGCTTCCTGCTTACGCGTGGATGTGCTCGCTCAGCTCGCGCTCCAGGGCGGCCCTCGGCTTGGCGCCGACGATCGTCTGGACGACCTCGCCGTCCTTGTAGACGTTGAGGGTCGGAATCGACATCACGCCGTACTTGGCGGCGGTGGCGGGGTTCTCGTCGATGTTGAGCTTGACGATCTCGAGCTTCTCGCCGTACTGGGCCGCGATCGCCTCCAGGGAGGGGGCGATCTGGCGGCACGGGCCGCACCACTCGGCCCAGAAGTCCACCAGAACGGGCTTGTCGCTCTTGAGAACGTCCTCGTCGAAGGTCTTGTCGGTCACAGCCTTGAGAGCCACGGAGGTCTCCTTATTTTCTGCGTGGGGGGGGAGGG
>NZ_JBPQTW010000015.1:0-68547 GCF_051386535.1 Streptomyces sp. URMC 127 | reverse complement strand
CCTCCGACCCCTCTGCCCCCTTCGACCCCTCCGACCTCTCCGAGCGAAGGAAACGCCTTGTCCATCCTGCTCACCGGCGCCACCGGATTCCTCGGCTGCCGCATCCTGCGCGAACTGCTCAGCGAGGAAGGCGACGAACCGGTCCTCGTCCTGGGCCGCGGCAGCGGTCAGCAGCTTCGGGCGCGCGTCGAAGCCGCAGTGACCTGGCTGGACGCACCGCGCCTGCCGGAAGGTGCCCTTGACCGCCTGCGCTTTCTCAGCGGCGACATCACCGTGCCGGGACTCGGCCTGTCGGCCGAGGACCGCGCACGCGCGACGGACGGCCTCACCGAGCTCTGGCACAGCGCGGCACTGCTGAGCCTGGAGGGGGACCCGGTGCCCCTGCACACCTCCAACGTCCTGGGGACCAGGCACGTCCTGGAGGTCGCCGACCAAGCGCCGGAAGCACACGTGCTCCACATCAGCACGGCCTACGTGGCCGGCCGCCGGCTCACCGGGCACGTGCTGGAGGACGACCTCAGCGAGGAGCACGGCTTCCAGACGTCCTACGAGGAGAGCAAGTACACCGCCGAACGCCTCGTGCGCGCCTGGGCGAGGCGCAACCGGCGACGCGTCACGATCCTGCGGCCGGGCCTGCTGGTCACGGACCGGCCCGTTCCCGAGCACCTTCCCGGGCAGCCGCTCGACGTGCTCCTCCGCCTGATCGACAACGGAATGCGCGCACGCGCCGCTCGTGGCCACGGCCTGACGCGCTACCTCAGGGGCACGGGTCTGCGCGGAGAGAGCCTGCACGTGCGCGTACAGGCGGATCCCGACGGCGAGGGCAACTTGGTGCCGGCCGAGTACGCCGCGCGGGCCATGGTCCGGGCGGCCCGCGCGGAGCCGCAGGCCGCCGTACGCACCCTGCACGTGACGCATCCGCACAACGTCTCGGCCGGAACCGTCACCGCGGCGCTCAGGGCTCGTTACCCGGGCATCTCCGTAGACCTGGTGCCCGAGGTGTCGTGCCCCACCTCGCTGGAAGCCCTGGTCTCCCAGCAGGGCGCGGGAGTCCTGGGCTTCGGCGCACAGCACCGCACCTACGACCGCTCCAACCTGCTGCGAGCCGTGGGTGACCTACCGGACCCCGAGCCTGTCGACCATCTCTACCTTGCTCGCGCCTTCGGTGCCGTGGAGGCGCCTCTGCCCGCCTGATCGGGCGGCCGCTTCTACCTGATCCGGCGCCCCTGCCCGCCCGGTCCGGCGGCGCTTTCGCCTGATCCGGCGGCGCTTCCGCCGGCCGCCCGGCTACGCAGGTCATGCGGCCCGCGTCCCCCGCGTCAGCAGGACGGCTCTGCGCCGGCGGAGCGCTGGGGGGTGATGGCCGCGTGCTGAGCAACGGCGTGGTCGGCGCGGGACCACAAGCCGGTGGCGTGCACACCTGTCAGCCGCACGTAGGGGACGGGCAGGGGCGGCACCGCGGCCGTGGACAGGGTCAGGGGCAGCCGGCCGAACGCCCGGCCGCCGAGAACGGCCGCCCGGAAGCGGACCCGGCCGGTAAGGGTGACGCGCTCGGCAGTTATGCAGGAGCCGGGCTCTCCCCCGGAGCCCGGGTAGCCGATGCGGACCTCGTCCAGGACCACACGCCCGGCACCGCAGACGCCGTGGGAGAGGGGCGGTCCGCACCGCAAGTCGGTCACGGTCAGTTCCCCGGCCCGCAGCACGGCACCGCCGGCCGGCGGCCCACCGGGCTTCGCCCTGTCCGGACACGTCACGGTATCGGGAGCGAGGCCCACCGGAGCGTCGCTGCGGGAAGGGGCGCGGGGCAGGACGTTCGCCGCGCAGGCCGTGGAGGGAGCGGCGGGAGCGGAGGGAGCGGAGAGAGCCGAGGACGAAGCAACCGGCGGAAGCAGCGGCATCCGGACGGCGTCGGCCCGGCCGGGAAGAAGACCCGTCGTGCAGACGACGGGAAGCAGCAGCGCGGGCAAGAGCACTGCGCGGTGCGCCCTCACCTGTTCATCTGCCCATCTGCTCCGCTCCCGTACGGTCACCTGCGAACCGGCACCGATGCCGGCGCCGCCTCGTCATCCGCCGGCCGCCACGCGAGAGCGAGTGAGCCACCGAGCAGCGCGAGCAGCATGCCGAGGAGGAATCCCCCCAGGTTGGCCAGGGGGTAGGAGAGCAGCCCCAGGAACACGGCCGTCGCGCCGCTCGAGACGGTGGTCGCCGGCCGGGTCCACAGGCGTACCGCGCAGCCCAGCAGCGCAGCCGCCACAAGGAGCGCACTCGCGCCGTTGACCCCCTGCAGCCCCAGCAGGCCGGGTTGCCCGAGGGGAAGGGCCCCGAGCTCGGCACCGGCGGCGGCGATCAGCACACAAGCCACCACCGGACGCGGTCGACGGGTCAGGCGCACGGCCGCTCACCTCGCTGGACAGACATGTCGGCACCCGCCAGCGAGAACGTACCGGCCGTGAGTGACCATGCCTTCAGCCGCAGGTTGTCAACGGTGAGCGTGCGGGCTTGCTGCCCGTAGGTTCCGGCCAGTCCCGTGGCGCCGGATGCGCGCAGGGTGGCCGCGTCACGGCCCATCTCCACGGACCCGAAGGTCATGTCCCCGCTGAGATGACTGAGGTCGAGCACCATGTTCTCGGCGCGCACGGGCTCGTCGGAGCCGGAGCGGATGACGAGGGTGACGGGGCCGAGCGGAGTGCGCGCCACCGCGGACTGGCAAAGGCCGCTGATCCGGGCGCTTCGGACGCCCACCACCGCCGCGGCGCGACCGACGCCCTGCGCGTCCTTGCGGAAAGACGCGAACTGCGTGGCGCCGGTCGCTTCCAGCCGGTGAGCCGTGACAGTGAACGGGCTGCCCGCTACGGCGAAGGACATCGGAATCCCGGCCGCAGTCGTCACCGTGGCGGTTCCGGCAGCCAGGAGCGTGGCGGCGAAGGAAGCAAGGGCGAAGCGCGGCCAGTTCGTACGACCGCGGCGGATGCCGGCCCGGCTTGTGCGGCGCGCCGGCCGCCGGTGGCGCCTCGTCGGCCTCATGCTGCACGCCCCTTCTGTCGACGGGCAGTCACCCAAGCCCTCCCGCCTGCCCAACGGTGGCAACCGGTGAATGTCACTGGCACTCACACCGTTGGGTGATAACGCTACAAAACGGGCAGGAAGGGGTGGCACCTGTGATCAATGGCGAGCGGCCGGGCGTGCGACGTCCTCCCTTTCCGTCAGCAGATGGCCCTGGGTCTGGAATCCGCGGACACAGCCGGGAAGTCGCCGCGCTGCTCTCTCCGGTTTAAGCCGGGGGCCGACCGGCGTTGCTGTTCCGGTCCGGCGCGGTCACGCCGACGGCGGGGACGCGCACAGGCCCGGCTCCCGACGCGGCCGGCGGCCGAAGTGGTGCAAGGCCGACTACCGGGAGCACCATGCCGGCGACCGCGGGAGCGATCGCCCCGAGCGCCATCAGGCGGTGTCAACCGCACATGCCAAGCTCGCCGTCCGCTACGAGGCCCCGTTCGTTCTCATCGTCGGGCACGAACCACTGCCTATCCCATGAGAGCCTGCCGTCAATCGCCGGTGAGCGTCCCGGTATCGGGGGCGTAGACGGTCATCCAGTGCGGGCGCAACCGGTAGTAGACCACGTCGTGGTCCCAGTCGAAGGCGTCGGCGCCGTAGAAGTCCTTGAAGTACCCGAGCAGATTCGGCCAGTCCTCGGCCAGGTCACCACTCTCGGGGTCGAGGATCTCCACCGTACCGTGCGTGAACACGCCCAGGCCCTCCCCGCGCATGTGCGCGACGCTGGCGACGGGACGTGCAGCGAGGTGGCGGGCTTTGGCGGCGCTGCGCGCCGTGCCGAAGTGCCATTTGCCGTGCAAGAAGTGCCCGTCCACGCCGCTGATCCGTGGCTCGCCCTTCGCCGTCACGGTGGACAGGGCGAGCGTGCACATGCCGGTCAGCAGCCGGACGAGCTGCTCTGCGGTCAGAGTGCGCTCAGCGATGATCGAGCGGAGGTGGGTGGTGGAACGGGACAGGGAGGCGTCGAGCAGGGCTTGGAGCTCGTCGAGTTCTTCCGGCGTTTCACGCATCGAGCCACAGTAGCCGGTGGGGCCCACAGCGGCTCCAGCCTGGCCCACCGGTTGGTCGGACGCCTGCAGAAACTCGGGAGCCGTGCCCGCAGATGGGAGCACGGTGCGCGTCCTGGCGGATCGCCAGGGCTCCGCCCCGGCGCCGGGCCGTAGGCGGCGGGGCACCGGGGCGGAGCATGGTGGGTGTGCGGATGTGCTCGGGCGTGTCAGCCGGACTGCGCGCGCTTGCGCCGGCGGAGGCCGACGACACCGCCGACGAGGGCGAGTGCGGTGCCCGAACCGCCGATGATCAGCGCGGTCGAGGACGGCGAGGAGGGCCGGCGGCTGTTGGCGAAGCCGTTGGAGAAGCCCTTCGTGTCGTACTCCGAGCCGGGCTGCTTGTCGGCGTAGCGGGCCTTGACCAGCTTCTGGTAGTCGGTGAGCGACACCGACGACTGGCCGTTCAGCCCCTGCCGGGCGGCGTCGTTCAGCGGCTCGACCGTGGTGAGCTTCAGCTGGTAGTAGCCGTGGATCTGCGGCTCGGTGAACACCGTCGTCGCGACATCGCCCTTGCCCGCGTAGGCGGCGTCCGTGTCGCCTTCCCGGACGGCTGCCAGGTGCCAGCCGGTGGTGCCGGTGGGGGCGAGCATGACGGTGGCGGTGCGGCCGCCGGAGAAGGACACTCCGGCGACGGCGTAGGCGAGTTTGACCGCGTCGTTGAGTGTGGGCTGGGACGTTCCCGCGGCGAAGCCCGCTGCGAGCTCGTTCAGGGCCACCGGGTCCTTGATGGTGAAGGCCGGCACCCCCTCGCACGGCTCGGTCTTGGCGGGGATCGTCACCACTGAGCCGGACCCACCGTCCGGCACCGGCGCGCTGAAGAAGCGGCAGACGGCGTCGCGGGTGGCGGTGGACTTCAGGGTGTCCAGGGCGGCTTGGAGGTTGGGGAGGTCGGCCGGGGCCTTGGCCGCGGCGGCCGGGCCGGCCACGGACAGCAGTGCGGACAGGCCGAGTGCCACGGTGACGGGGAGGCGGGAGAATCGAGCGGCCCGCCGTGTGGTGGACGTTCTGTGGTCGCGCATGTCACTCTCCTAGCCGGAGATGCCGATCCGGGAATGGGTCCACTTGAACGAGCTGTTGCTCACGTAGTCGTTGTAGTTCCACCACGTGTAGGTGGCCGTGTCCGGCCAGGGGTCGCCCACGCCGATGGTGTTGTTCGACGTGTCGTAGCCGTAGACGACGTTCATGTGCCCGCCGCCGGAGGTCCAGCCGATGCGCGCCCCGACGGGCCGTGGGCCCCGGACCTCGGTCTGGACCTCGCTGAAGGTGGCCGCCCTGCCCAGGCCCGTGCCCGTGTGGGACATGCCGAGGCTGCCCCAGCCCCTGGCCATGTCGTCGAGCGTGGCCGGCTGGTTGTTGCAGCCGTAGTACGGATTGGCCCGGGTGCAGAAGTCGCTCTGCGTGGAGCCGTAGCCGTGGTACTTGGCGATCGTCAGGCCGGAGGCCACCCAGCACCACTGGGTCTTCTCCTGCTTGTACATGCCGATGTTGTCGTACGCGGCATCCGCCTGCGCTGTGGCGGCGGCGGCTCCGAGGAACCCCGATACGGCCAGTGTCAGGGCCGATGCCGTGGTTGCGAATTTGAGTCTGCTCATAGTCCTGCCTTCCCGTCATGGGTGCGACGAGCAGATGGCCGGATCATCCGGTCCGGCCCCCTCCGCGGAGGGCAGTCATATGACAGCGCTCTTCGTCAACATCGGCTAGCGCGAGTCCATAAATTCAGCTCTAAAGAGTGCTTTGTCGGCTTATCGTGCCCGTGCGCGGCTTTTCCTTTCATCATGCCGTCTTCCGTCCTCCTTCCGTTGTCTGAGAGCAAGGCCTTGGAGCACACCGAACCGATACGGAACCGGCCGGGACCTGTCAGCCTGCCGCCCCCTCGGCCCCCTCGAAGGGGAATTCGCTAAGCGAGTCCCGCGTACGTCACGGTTCTTCGCGGACCGAGCTCGCGGGCGGTTCGTTCTGCCAGTTCCCGGCCTCGCCGGTCCAGCTCCCGCCGTCTGGCGTCGTCCCTGTCCGGGTCACGCTCCTCGAGGTACAGGTCCATGCTGGTGTCGATGTCCTTGGACCACTGGTACAGATCGGCCACGAGATCGTCGGACAGGCCGAGGCCGGCGGCGGGATCGTCCGGAGCGAAGTCGCCAAAGCCTTCCGCGCGGAGTGGCTGCCATCGATACTCGCCCTCGACCACGACATGGACAGGAAGCGGTGGGCCGGCGTGTGCGTCGACGGCCCAGTGCAGTCGCCGGCATGCCCAGCACACGAACTTCGCCGTGTCGTACTGCTCGTCCCAGAAGCGTACGACCCACGTCCGCCCCAGGTGCTCCGCCAGCGTCTGGGCAAGGTGCAACCCGTCCTCGGCGTGCTTGCGCAGCTCGGTTCGTGAGGCGAAACCTTCCGACGGGTGATCCATGGCCCAGGTCACCAAGCCGTGAGCCAAAGCCTGGGGCAGATTCAGGGCAGGGTCGTCGACTGGAATCACGGTGGTGAAGTCGTCGAGCTCCGCGTCCGTGCCCGCCGCCGACGCGTACAGGGGCGACCGGTCTCCTCCTGCGCGCACGAGGAGATGACGGGGTTCGTCCAGGTGACTCATACGGGGTTCGCTCCTACGAAGCAACAATTGCCGCCCACCGTGACAGCAACGCGATGGACCGTTCCATTGAACACACCACCTGGACCGCCAGCTGCGGCTTCGCCGACGCCTCCACCCTACGTTGGCATCGCGAGCGTCCGGGCTGCTGTCGGCACTGCCTGTCCCAGGCCGCGGCTGCCCGCCACGGTTTCCGGCTGCTTCACCGGCAGCCCCGATGGCAGCGGGTCCCCATCATTGGCTACGTCGCACCCTCCCTTGCGGGAATCGCGTCGGCCAAGGCTGAGGTGACGGTACGGCGGCCAGGTCCTGCTCGGAGATCACCGTCCGTACGGCCCCTGCCGGGCGTAGCCGGGGGGCGGCGGGCCGTCATGTCGATCCCGTGGTCGGCACAGGGGTGCACCGGGTTGGGCAGGGTGTGCGCCTGACGTGCTCGCGTGCGCCGTCGTCGTGCCGACGAGGCGCCGTACCACCCGCATGACCGGCCGGGAAGCATGAAGCGCGTCGTGTGCGGCTGTGCCGGTCGGTCGGAGGAGAGCGGAGATGGAGCAGGGCATGGTGCGGTGCCGGGGAGGGAAACGAGGGATGTCCGCTCTCGCGGTCGTCCTGGTGTCCGGGCTGATGGCAATCTCCCCGCCCGGAATGGCCGTCGCGGACCCGGGAGGTGGTCATGTTCCTACGCAGGAGGCGATGGACGCCGCGGTCCGCGAGGGAGTTCCCGGAGTCCTGGTCGGTTCCTACGACGGAAAGAGCTGGTGGGACGGCTCTGCCGGGGTCGCCGACCGCACCACCAAGCGGCCGCCGCAAGCCGGTGACCACTTCCGCGCCGGCAGCATCACCAAGACGCTCGTGGCCACGGTCATCCTCCAGCTGGAGGCGCAGGGTCGGCTCCGCCTCGACGACACGGTGGAGAAGTGGCTGCCGGGCATGGTGCACGGCAACGGCAACGACGGCAGCAAGATCACCGTCAAGCAACTGCTGAACCACACCAGCGGCCTGTTCGACTACGGCAGGGGCCTCCCCGCCGCGAACTGGAGCACCAAGAAGTGGCTGGACCACCGGTTCGACAGCTTCACGCCCGAGCAACTGGTGGCCGCTGCCGTCTCCCACGAGCCCACCCACCAGCCCGGTGGCCCGCACACGTACTCCAACACCAACTACGTCCTGGCCGCTCTGATCATCGAGAAGGCCACCGGCCACTCCTACGAGAACGAACTGCGCCGGCGCATCATCGAACCGCTCGGCCTGAAGGACACCGTCCTGCCCGGCGCGGACAAGTCGCTGCCGAGCCCCCACGGTCGGGGCTACACCGCGTTCATCGAAGAACCGGACGTCGTTCGCGACGTCACCGAGTACGACCCCTCCATCATCCGGGGTGCGGGCGATCTCATCACCACCACTGGCGACATGGACCGCTTCCTCACTGCCCTGCTGGAGGGCGAGCTCCTGCCGCCGGCGCAGATGAAGGAGATGACCACCAAGGTTCCCGGCTCAAACTACGGCCTCGGGCTCGGCACGTGGTCCACATCCTGCGGGGTGGAGCTGTGGGGCCACAACGGCGCCTGGGCCGGCACCGAGGCGTGGACCCTGGGCACCCGCGACGGGAAACACCGCCTGCACCTGCACTTCAACGCCTACACCGGCAGCAACACGCCGGCCGGCGAGATCGCCAACGCAGAGTTCTGCCCGCCACCAAGCCATTGACTCCTGATAGGACCTGGCGCCTGCAGGAGAGAACCATGAAGAAGCTCATGGCCGATGAGGCAGTGTCCCGTGGATCACCGCATGAGGTAATTGGTCGATGAGCTACTTCATGTATGACGTCATGGGCGGGACGGTCGATGTGCCTGATCCGGAGACGATGAGGCGAGTGCTCGATGGTCTGGCGCAGGCCGATGACGAGCACCCTGATGTTTCGCTCACCCATGAGAGCGGGTGGTGTCTCAGCGCTTTCGGCGGCGGTCTGCTGGTCTGGGAGAACCCGGACGAGGACTCGGTGGCCCCGGGAGAGATGCGTGATGTCGCCCGCGAGGAGATTCTCCGGCTCTTCGGACTGCTGGCGGCGGGTGACATCGCAGCGGTTGAGGCGCTCTCCTGGCAGAGGTGAGCGGCCATACCGTCAGGGTCGCACCCAGAGGAAGACCACCGCGACGTGAAGTGCGGCGAGGTAGTGCATGGCGAGCTTGTCGGTGCACATAGCAATACCGCGCCACTGGTCGGGTAGCCGGGTCATGTTGCCATGACCCGGCCCCCTCAGAACCGGGCATGCCTGTTTCCAGGCACCACGGCTCAAGCAAGCCCAAACGCTCCACAGAATCTGCTATTTGTTGCTGCCATCTCGTGCATGAAGCTGCTGATGACATTCGGAGTGAACGAGTCGAAGGTTCTTGACTTCATCAGATCCGCCGTCTCGACGGTAGGCGAAGTGGTGTTTGTGCAACCGCTTCTTCATCGCGTCGAACCAGTCGATCCACTCGCGTGGGCTTTCCGGCTCGTATTCTGCTCCGACGATGAGGGCCTGACCGCAGAGCGGACAGAGTCCTTTCTGACGGGCTGCCAGAGTAAGGCTGATCTTGTCCATTGGCGGAGGTGTGCGCGTCCTGCGGCGCTGACTCCAGTAGTCATGGAGCGCGGGATCGTCGGGTGACGACTTTCCCTTGACTAGTTGGTGTCTTCTGATGTTGGTCCAGGCGAACTTGGGAAGATGTGCACCTGTGGTGCGGTCACCGAAGACCCAGTTATTGTTCTTGGACCGGTTGAGTCTGCCGAAGTACTTGTTGACGATCCAGTGCTTCGACTTCTTCGGGTGGGTGCGCTTCGCCCACTTGTAGGTGAGCATCCACACGTAGCTATCCAGCGCTGAAAATGTTTTGCTGGATACCACCGTCCGGTAGTACGCAGACCAGCCCCTGACGATCGGGGAGAGTCTGCGGAGTGCGACTGTGATGCTCTGTCCGAGTAGAGCTTGCATCTCGGACCGCAGTCGATACCGGATTCTCTTCACCGCATCCTTGCTGGGCGTGATGATCAGGCTGTCGCCATGGCGTCGGACGTTGAAGCCGAGGAAGTCGAACCCTTCGGAAAGGTGAAGGATTCGCGTCTTCTCTTCGTTGAAGCGAAGACCTCGGGGTTCAAGCCAGTCGCCAAGCCGCGACTTGACCGTCTCAGCCTCATCCTTGCTCGTGCAGAACACTGCAAAGTCGTCGGCATAACGCACCAGGATCGGTGTCCCCTTCGCGGCCCACATCACTGTTCCTTTGCGGGTTGCGAAACGAACGCCTGCGGCTTCCTCCATTCCGTGAAGTGCAATGTTGAGCAACAAGGGGCTGATCACTCCGCCTTGAGGCGTTCCCTCGTCGGTGCGAGTGAAGCGTCCGTTGTCGACCACGCCTGCCTTCAGCCACTGCCGGACAAGTTCCCTGGCGGGGAAGCCGCCGACGCCGCTGAGCAGGTGGTCGTGGTCGATGTGGTCGAACGCTGCGGCCAGGTCGGCGTCGAGTACCCACTGACGCTTGGCCGTTTTGCCCTTCGCGGTGCTGAAGATCGCCTGGATGGCGTCGTGGCATCCGCGGCCTGGTCGGAATCCGTAGGATCGTGATTCGAACCGGGCTTCCCATTCGGGTTCCAGTGCGTTCTTTACGCGTGCCTGAATTACTCGGTCGCGCATTACTGGGATGCCGAGCGGGCGTTTCTTTCCATTGCTCTTCGGGATGTAGACCCGTTTGACGGGCCTGGCTCTCCAGGGTTGGGTTTGCTGGTCGATATCGACCGCCATGCGAGCTCGCGCCTGGGGGGTGAGTGCTCGTTCCCTGTCGATGCCTGCCGTCTTGCGGCCCTTGCTCTGCTGCGTCACCCGTTTCACGCTCAAGAGCGTGTTACTGCGGCTCCGCAGCATGAGCTTCTGCAGATTGCGAACCTTCTTGAGGTCCCCTTCCTGTGTCGCTTTGAAGATCCGTTGTCTCAGGCGCCGTACGTTTCCCTCAGTGCTGGCCCAGTCGATGCTGTGCCAGTCCAGTGGTTCGCCCTGCGGTCCGTTCACTGTGGAGGTGCGGCCGGCAGTAGAGACTGTCTGTCGCATGTTCCTCCTTCGCGTCCAACTTGTCCGGCAGGTTCTGGCGTCATTACTCGGGATGGTTCAAAGGCTCACCCGGCCCACGTGGGCACCCTTTCGGATCAGGCCATCAGACCTGTATCCGGCGAGTTATGGCCTGGGTTGAAGGACTCCAGGGTTTCCTCTGACCTTTCAGTCGACCGGCATTCGCTTCTTGGGCCGTCCTGTTCCCGCTGGAGAGTTGGGCCTTCCTTACGGTCGGCTTACCGGGCGAGCCCGGACTCCAACGGGGTTTCCACGTTCCACACACGTAAGTTGCGGCTGGGGTGGGTGCCCCCTCTATCCCGGAACCGGCGGTGTCCTCCTCCCGGTCTCAAATCTCCGGAAGTCGCCTGACGTCTTCCGACGCCGGGTTCTGTAGCCACTGATTGCGAACCATCGGGCGGCTTCAACCTTACGAGACATCAACGGGGGTTCACGCGGTTCACCCGTCCAGCCTTTCCCTCGCCTGTTGTTCCCCGATGGCCAGGGAACCCTTGGGCTTGAACGCTCAGCTTCACACCCCGCTGTTACCGGCGACGCATGTGAGCGCGGGAACGGATTGCGGACACTAATCCGGGGTCAGCACATTTCTCCTTCCTTCGTGGCTTTCCCACTTAACGTGTGCGACTTCGTGTCGCACCTTGAGCCGGTTGATGCATCGCTCGACAGTATTGCGGTGCTTGTACGCCTGGCGGTCGAAGCTGGGGGGGGCGGCCGCCGCGCGCCGCGCCGCTTGCGGTCAGCAATCTGATCAGCGGTTCCGGGATCACCGCGGTGATGCCGCGACGGCGCAGATAGACGCGGATCGCGCGAGAGGAGTACGCGCGATCCGCGCTCAGCTGTCCGGTCCCGTCCTGGGTCTGCCGCTCCCGATTCCGGGCACGCGGATGCCGGCCATGACCGCCTCGAAGTAGAGAGAGTCGTGGCGGTGTCCGGCTGAGACCAGCAGTGACAACGGACGGCACCCATGCTCCTCGACGTCCTCCAGCAGCCGAAACGGCGTCGCCACCTGTGGCAAAGATCCTGGTCTTGTGGCAGGTGGGGTTCTTGCCGAGCATGACCGTTGACCAGGCCCCGCCGGTCCCCAGCAGCTCTTCGCCGTCCGGTCTGCCGGCGACCCCGGACACCCGAACCTGCGGAACGGTTCCCCCGGCGGGTGAAGGGCGCCTCGGCTGCACTCCGGCGTGTGTGCGGGGGCGCACGACGTGTGGGGTGCTTCGTTGTGCGCTCCGGGCGCCATTGCGCGTGCTCTGGCGGCAAACGGCGCCCGGGGGCTCACTGAATTGCGCGGGTCGACTTTCAGCCCGCTTCCCGGGTCCGCGGGAGGTGTTGACTGCCGCGGCATCGGAGGAGGTGTGCCTCATGGCCGACAACCACGCGACTGATATGGATGGGCTGGCGGTGCTGTTGGGCGGCCCGTCCGGCCTACCGAGCCCGTACCGGCTGCCGCCGGGCTTCGCTTCAGGATCCGCCCGGCTGACGGTGGCGTATTACGGGCGACATCACCACTTCGAACGTACGGACGAGATGCGTCTGGTTCAGGGGCGGCCGGTGCCGGTGTTCCGGTTCAGCTACAGCACGGCGATCGCCGAGTAGGGGCTGGGGGGAACGATGTCAGCACGGCGTGGCTCTGCGATAGCGGTGATCGGTGTGGGGTGCCGGTTCCCTGGAGGAGTGCAGTCTGCCCATGACTTGTGGGAGCTGCTCCTTGAGGGTCGGGACACGGTGGGAACGGTGCCTCCGGGCCGGTGGAACGCGCAGCGGTTGAAGGGGTTCCAGCATCCTGATGACGCGGAGCGTTACGACCGGGGCTGCTTCATCGAGGGAGATGTCTGGGCGTGGGAGCCGGCCGCGTTGTCGGTGGCGCCGCGTGAGGGCATGTTGATGGATCCGCAGCACCGCCTTGCTGTGGAGGTGGCGTGGGAGGCGGTCGAGCACGCGGGGATTCCCGTCGGCCGGATCCGCGGGTCGCGTACCGGGGTGTATGTGGGGTTGTACGCGCCGGATGGTCTGCTTCGTTCGGCCCGGCCGGTGCGGGACTGGGTCGACGGCATGTATCTGTTCGGGAACCTGGCGGGGAATGCGCCGGGACGGATCACGTTCGCGCTGGATCTGCGGGGTCCGGCGATGGTGATCGAGACGATGTGTTCCTCGGGGTTGGTGGCCGTCCACCAGGCATGCCGGGCGCTGGCCGGTGGCGAGTGCGAGATGGCGCTGGCGGGCGCGGTACTGCTGATGGTGTCGCCGGAGACGCTGCACTACGAGGCGAAATGGCTGACTTCGGCACGGGGCAGGTGCTTTGCTTTCGATGGGCGCGCCGACGGCTACGTGCGCGGCGAGGGCGCGGGCATGCTGCTGCTGAAGCGGTTGGAGGACGCGCTCGCTGATGGGGACCGGGTGCTGGCGGTGGTGCGCGGGTCGGCGGTCACGGCGGACGGTCAGTCGGAGCGGATGACCGCACCGTCGTCGTTGATGCAGCAGGAGACTTTCCGTCTGGCCTTGAAGGGTGCCGGGGTCGATGCGGGGGATGTCGGCTTCGTGGAGGCCCACGGGCCGGGCACCTTTCATGGGGACCCGATCGAGTACACGTCCATCAATGCGGTCTACGGGCGCGGCCGGGGGCGGTGTGCGCTGGGATCGGTCAAGACGAACGTCGGGCACAGCGAACCCACCTCCGGGGTGGCCGGCCTGATCAAAGCGATCCTGGCTGTCCAGCACGGGGTCATCCCGCCGAACTTGCACTTCTCGGGATGGAATCCGTCGATCCCGGTGGATCCGGAGTCGCGACTGTTCGTGCCGACGGAGACGGTCACCGACTGGCCGGTGAAGGACGCGCCGCGGCTGGCAGGTGTCTGCTCGTACGGCATTGCCGGAACCAACGCCCACCTCCTCGTCGAAGAACCCCCCGCACCCGCACCCGCACCGCGGCGGAAACCGGCCCGGGGACGTGAGCGCAGGTACCGGGTATTCGCGGTGTCAGCCTTCTCCCCTCAGGCGCTGCCGGAGGCGGCGCGCCGCCTGGCGGACTGGGTGAATGGCCACCCAGGGGCTGCGCTGCAGGATGTGGCGCACACGCTGGCGGTGCGCCGCTCTGCCAGCAATGAGCGGTTGGCGGTCATTGCCCGCGACAGGAGTGAGCTGGCTGACCGATTGCGGGCCTTTGCCGACGGCCGCAACGAGGAGGGAACGGTACAGGGCCGCCCGGTGCTGGGGCCCGGGCAGCCGGGTCCGGTCCTGGTGTTTACGGGGCAGGGATCGCAGTGGCCGGGCATGTGCCGGCGGCTGCTGGACCGCGATCCGGTGTTCACGGCGGTCATCGATGAGATCGAGCCGCTGATGGCCGCCGAAGGGAAGTTTTCCCTGCGGGCGGTGCTGCAGGATCCGGACCAGCTGAGCGGGGTGGATCGGATCCAGCCGGTGCTGTTCGCCGTGCAGGTCGCGCTCGCCGCCCTGTGGCGCGCATGGGGCATCGAACCTGCGGCGGTGATCGGTCATTCCCTCGGCGAGGTCGCGGCGTCTGTGGTGGCCGGAGGGTTGTCGACGCGCGACGGAGTGAGGGTGATCTGCCGCCGGGCGCGGTTGCTGCGCGATGCGACCGGCGGGCTGATGGCCTCGGTGACCTGTGACGCGCAAACCGTCGCCGCTGACCTTGCGGCGGCTGGTGCGGACCGGGTGAACATCGCGGTATTCACCTCCCCCTCCTCAGTGGTCGTCGCCGGTGACCGAGACCAGGTGGAGGACCTGGTGTGCCGGTGGCAGGAGCGCGGGGAGGGCACGGGTCTGGTGAGGGTCGACTACGCCTCGCACAGCCCGCACATGGAAAAGCTCGTGGCTCCCATCACCGATGCCCTGACCGATCTCGACCCGCAGCAGCCGCACGTGCGGTTCTACACCACTGTCGATGAGGATCCTCGGGCGCGAATACGGCTGGACGGCCCCTACTGGGCGGCGAACCTGCGGGCCCCGGTGCGGTTCGAGCAGGCTGTTGCCGCGGCCCTGTCCGACGGACACCGGCTGTTCGTCGAATGCACCAGCCACCCCCTGGCCGTGCGCGCCGTCCAGGACACCGCCCGGGCCGTCGGCATCGACGACGTGATCGCGGTCGGCACCCTGCGCCGTGATACGGACGACGAGCTGGCGTTTGCGGAAGGCGTGGGCGCTGCCCACTGCGCGGGTGCCGCCGTGGACTGGGCCGCCCGGTACCAGGGGAAACTGGTCGATGTGCCGACCGCTACCTGGCACCGTGTTCATCAGCGCTTCGATCCGCCGTACGAGCTCATCGCTCCGCAGTTGGTCGGCGCCACGCAGCATGCCCTGCTGGGCGGCCATGTTCACGACCCCGAACACCCCGGCCGTCACCTGTGGCAGACCCCTCTCGGCCCGAAGCGCCTGCCGTGGCTGGAAGACCACCAGGTGGCCGGTGCCCCTGTCATGGCCGGGGCCGGGCTGTGCGAGATGATGCTCGCGGCCGCCGCCACCGTCTTCGGCACCGATCACGTTGCCGTCACCGGGCTGCGGCTGCTCGCCCCCCTGCTCCTCGAGCCGGAACCCGTAGTGAGCGTGCGCGCCGAAACCGGCATCGAAGGCGTTGTCCATGCCGAGGTGCTCTCCCAGGCCGGGAACGCGCACGTTGTCCATGGCCGGGCGACCATCGCCGCACCTGAGGGAGCAGCGCCTCCCTGCCCGCAACCTGATGTGCGCCTGTGGGAGCCGGTAGCACCGTCAGACCTCTATGCGTACTTCCGTAACCGGCACCAAGTGGTACACGGCCCCGCCTTCCGTGGCCTGGAATCCCTCCACGTCCACAGTGAAGAAGACCGGGCCCGGGCGCGGCTGCGCATCCCCGATCCGGCACGGGTCTCGTCGTGGATGATGCGCATCCATCCCGCGCTGCTGGACTCCGCCGTGCAAGCCGCCATTGCCGTCTGGCGCCACCACTACCAGCTGGCCCCCGGCCCGGTCGTCGTGGCCGGCTTCGACCACGTGGAGATCTACGCGTCCACCTGGGCTGTACGCACCTGCCACGCCGAGCTCACCGGGGCCGATGACCTGGGGTGCACCGCGAACTTGCTGCTCGCCACCGACGACGGCGCCGTGGCAGCCCGCGTCGAAGGACTGCGGGTCGCCAACATCACCACGCCGGACGAACGGTTCGTCTCGCGACTGGCCCACCTGACCTGGAGCGAACACCAGCCCGTCGGCATCACGGGTGCCCCAGCGGGATTGTTCGTGCTGGTGGCCGAGGACCGCATGAGGGCCCAGCCTCTCGCCGACGCGCTGACCGGCAAAGGCGCCGCCTGCCACCTGCTGCCCATGCCCGACGCTGACCCGCCGATGCTGGAGAAACTGCTGACAGCACAGATGAATCCGACGGTGGTCTACGTCCCCGGCGGCGGGGCTCCGGGACAGGCCGAACGCACCGCCCGTGCCCGGGTAGGCCGGTTGTGCGCCCTGCTGCGGCAGCTCGCCTGCCTCTCCGCACCCCCACGGCTGTGGCTGGCCACCCTCACCCCAGGTACTGGGCTGGGCATCGCCGGACTGCGCGGGGTACTGCGCACGGCCGCCTTCGAATACCCCCGGCTCGCCCCCAGTCTCCTCGAAGCCGACCGACCGGAGAAGGCCGCACTGGAACTCCTGGCCGCCGATCCTGTCATCCGGGAAGTACGGCTCCGCGGTGGGCAGCGGCAACTGCGCAGACTGACCCTGGCATCACCGCAACCAGCACAGGATCATGCAGCCGGCATACGGGCAGACGGCTCCTACCTGATCAGCGGCGGTCTGGGCGGGCTCGGGCTGCTGACCGCCGGGTACCTCGCCGACAAGGGCGCCGGCCGAGTCGTGCTGTGCTCACGCCACGCTCCGGCCCCTGCAGCCACTGCCCAGGTCGAGGCCCTGCGTAAGCAGGGGTGTGATGTGCGCGTAGTGCTGGGCGACATCGCTGCCCCGGAGACGACAAGCGAGGCCATCGCGACCGCGACCAGCAACAACATGCCCTTGCGAGGAATCGTCCACAGTGCCGGCGTGGTCGAAGACGCCCTCCTGGACAAGCTCGACCAGGCCCTGCTGGACCGGGTCTGGCGAGGCAAGGCCACCGGGGCGTGGGAGCTCCACCGGGCCGCTCTCGACCACGAACTGGACTTCTTCGTCCTCTACTCCTCCCTCGCCGCACTGATCGGATCCCCCGGCCAGGCCGCCTACGCCGCCGCCAACGCCTTCCTCGACGACCTCACCGCCCACCGGCGGGCCCAAGGCCTGCCCGCCACTGCCGTCCAGTGGGGAGCCTGGTCCGAGGTCGGGGCCGGACAGGACATGGAACGCCGCGGATTCGCCATGATCAACCCGGCCGACGGAATCGACGCCCTCGACCGCATCCTCTCCGCCGGCTACACCCACATCAGTTACTCACCCATCGACCCCGCCCAGTGGCTCGCGCCGTACCCCCAGGCCGCGGCATCCGCCCTCTTCGCCGACACCACCACCCGCTCGGCACCCGGTGACCGGACCCCGGACCGCTTGGCCGACCTGCTGGCCGCTCCCGATGACGCCCACCGCAGGACACTGCTGCACGCCCACGTCATCGACACCCTGAGGGAAATCCTCAACGCACCCAGGCAGCACATCACGCCGACCACCTCCATGGTGATGCTCGGCCTCGACTCCCTGGCCGCCATGCAGCTACGCCAGCGCCTGCAGCACTCACTCGGTCTGACCATCGACACGGCCGTGCTGTGGACCAAGCCCACCGCCGCCGGCATCACCGACTGGCTCATCGAACAGATGGGCCACAAACCCGCTGATGAGCCCGCGCCCGGAGACGGTGAACCACTCGATTCGTGAAGGCCACCACATCAAGCCGGAGGCAACCGTCATGAACGCCATCAGCACGCCGGCAGCACACGAACCAGACCTCTTCACCCGCAAATTCCGTCTGTGGGCAAGCTGTTTCGACGCCGACCGCGACTTCCACCTCACCCGTGACGACTTCGCGCGCACCGCCGATCGCTGGAGCGCCGCCGTCGGTCTTCCCGGCGACGCCGAACTCACCGTGCAGATGAGGAACACGCTGCGGAAGGTCTGGGACACGGCGGTATCCCCCGACGGCCGCTACGACAACAGCGGCGCCGGCATCGACGAGGTCGTCGTCAGCATGCGCCAAGTGCTGGCCGCTCCCAACCACCCGGCCACCGCCACGTTCATCGACTTCGCCGGCCTGTGCTTCCTGATGTGCGACAGGGACGGCGACGGCTACATCAGCGAAGCCGAGTTCGTCACCCCCTGGCACCACGGCCTCCTCGTGGCCCGCGAGCCGGCCATCGCGGCCTTCCG
This sequence comes from Streptomyces sp. URMC 127, assembly GCF_051386535.1. NCBI lineage: Bacteria > Bacillati > Actinomycetota > Actinomycetes > Kitasatosporales > Streptomycetaceae > Streptomyces > Streptomyces sp. URMC 127. Next base: position 50,444 of record NZ_JBPQTW010000015.1, on the reverse strand, counting down.
CTATGCCGACACCAAGGGCGATGGACGTATCACCGCCGAGGACCTGCTGCGCGTCTCGCTCGAATTCCTCTCCACCGACGACCCCACCTCGCCGGCCGCCTCCCTCGTAGGACAGCTGCACAACCGCTAGCCCGCCTCCGCACACAACCGCCCGGCACCCACGGAGGGAACCCATGGCCGAGAACCGCTACCTGCGATGGGCCGGGATGGTGGGTTTTCTCCCCCTGACCATCATCCCGTGTGTTGCTCTGGGCAACGGGTTCCCCTACCCGGACGACAACCTCCACGGACGAACGTACGTGGACTACGCCGTCCCCCGAGGAGAGATCCAGTCCATCCTCGCGCTCGTCTTCGAGCTGTCCATCACGCTGTTCCTCTGGCTCTTCGCCCTGGCCATCATCTCCAGGAAGGGAAAGCTCTGCCTTCCGTCCCTCACCATGATCGGCGGTGGCATGGCTTTCGCCATCACGTGCATCGTGTGGGTCCGGCCCCTACCTGAACATCGTCATGATGGGTCAGTCGTATCCAGGATTCCGCGAGGATCGCGCCGGGCTTCTGATCGTGACCAGCTCCTGGAATGTCCTTCAGGTCACGTACACCGTCAGCCTGGTGCCACTCGGATGCGCATGGGCGGCCATCGCAGTCACGAACCGAGAACGTCCGGTTCTGCCGCCGTGTGCATGGACAACCGCAGCCGGCATCATCCTTCTTCGGCGAAAGGGCCAGTAGATGGACACACCTCCGGACACCGCCAGTCCATCAGCGCAGCAGGAGAGCTTCTTCGCGTGCAAGATCCGGCAGTGGTTCGGCTGCTTTGACGCTGACCGCGACTTCCTCGTCACCCGCAACGACTTCGCCCTGGCCGCTGACCGCTGGAGCGCAGCCGTCGGCCTCACCGGTGATCACGAGCTCGCCCTCCGGCTGCGCGCCACGCTCCGCGAGGTGTGGGACGAAATCATCTCGCCCCAGGGCCGCTACGACGAGACCGGCGCGACCCCCGCCAACGTGATCGACAGCTGGCACGAAATGCTGGCCACCGCCAACCACCCCGGATTCACGGCCGTTCTGCGCACCGGTGAACTCGCCTGCACGCTCATGGACCGCGACCAGGACGGACTGATCAGCGAGGCCGAGTACACCCACGGCATGCTGTGCGGCTTCCTCGTACCCGAAGCCACCTCCCGTGAGGTGTTCCGCTACCTCGATACCGACGGCGACCACCGCATCACCCACGACGACTTCCTGCGCGGCGCCACCGAGTACATGGCCGGCGATGACCCGTCTTCGCCGGCCGCGTGGGTCGTCGGCAAAGTGCACTGAACGACGGCACAGCCAGGGTCAGGGACAGCCGGCAACTCGCCGACGACATGAATCGGTGGGCGGGAGCGCCGCAGCAGTTGCCCACAACACAACTGCAGCTGGGAGGACCGGATGACCGCTCCGCCTCAAGGGCCTCTCGTGCCCTCGGAGACCTACTACGTTGCCACCGCGACCCTGACCGTGGCCGCGCTGGCCTTTATCATCCGGGCACTGCTAGTCCTGATCACGAAGCGGTCAGGGCTTCACCTCTGGATGGTGGCTTCTGCCCTCGTCGGCGCGTTCACCGAAGTCATCTATGACGCGCTCACGTTCGTTCAGTTCTTCCCCGCTGCGGGCACTCCGAAGGTCTACGTGTTCTGGGGGCACAACGAAGTGCCGTTCTTGTTTCCTGCGTGGATCGTGTGGTTCAGCTCTATGGGCTTCACCGCTTTCACGGTTGCCCGCAGCAGGAGTCCCAGGGCCCGCATGTGGAAGCTCCTTGTGGCATGCTCGGCTGCCGACATCGTGGGCGAGCTGGTTCTCATGCATGCCGGAATCTATACCTACTACGAGCCCTGGCCGTTCAGAGTGTTCGGCCGCATTCCATTCCACCTGACGGTCTACATGGCCGCGGCGTGCCTCGCGACTGCTCTGATCCTGTCTCATCTGCATGCGCGCCTTACGGGCTACCAGAAGCTGTTCCTGCTACCCATGGCAGGAGGTGTCACCTTAGCGGGCCTGGTGTTCTCATCGTGGCCCGTCGTACTTGCGGTGGCAGTGTCTCTCCCGCCGGTGGTCACGAATCTGCTCGGTGCGCTGAGCATGGCCCTCACATTGGGGATGTTCTCGGTCGTGGTCCGGCTGCTACCCAACACCGCAGTCGAGGAGGGTGCTTCCTGATGGTCAGGCACTGCGTGCTGGTTGAGGGGCGCGCCCGGCCAATACGCGGTGTCGGCGCGAGCCCGGGCGGGCCCCCGGGTCTCGGTTCAACAGTTGCGGACGTACCAGACGGGCGTCCAGTCGTGGCTGGAGCTGGCGGAGTAAGCGCCAGGCGTGGTGTAGATGACGTTGTGGTTCTGGCCCAGGAACTGGGCGCGCGTCCCGGATGTCTGATTGTTGATCCAGGATCCGTAGCCCTCCCAGTCCGACAGCGCGTACGTGTCACACCGGTAGAGATTGAACTGAGTGCCGGTGAAATCGGTTCCGGTGAACATGCAGAAGTTGCCGGCCGGACAGTCGGCGGCGGCCGCAGGGGCGGTCAATCCGAGTAGCGCTGCGGCAACGAGTGTCATGACCGCGAACAGTGCCGTGATCGGCTTGCGCAGTGGCATGTGAGGCTCCCCGCGGGTGATGCCGGACGGCTGGTCCGGTGTATTGACGGTGGGCGTCGAGCCAGCGGCGATACGTCGCATCCGGTCCTCCTTCATCGAAAGGAACGGCTGGCTACCTGCGGCGCCATGGCATGGGGCCACCCCCAGGACAGCAGGGATTCCCCATGTCATGGCGCCGACGGTCACACGATTCACCCGTTAGGGGATGCTTGTTCGGAGCGCGGTCCGGCATCGTCGAGCAGTTCCGACACCTATTCAGCGATTGAGTCGGCGCAGCGGGCCCGGTGGACTCAGTGGAGGCAGAGGCAGAACGGATGGCCGGCCGGGTCCGCGTAGACCCGCCAGTTGGCTCCCGGCCGGATCTGGTCCGTCCGCTCCAGCACGGTCGCGCCGAGGGCGAGTGCCCGCTTCTCCTCTCCGTCGAGGTCGTCCACGTCGAAGTCCAGGTGGAGCTGCTGCGGGCGCTCCTGGCCGGGCCAGTCGGGCGGTTGGTAGCCGTCCACCCGCTGGCAGGCCAGCGGTGTGCCCTCGAACCCGTGCACCTCGACCCAGCCGGCATCCTCGGGGTCTACTACCACCCGGCCGCCGAGCAGATCCGCGTAGAACTGCGCGAGCCGTACCGGATCAGCGCAGTCCAGCGCGACCGCCTGCAGCTTTCGAATCACTTGCGACACTCCTCGTTCTTCTGCCGCTTCCGCGACGTCCCTCGTACGGGAGGGGTCGTACCCGCCACCGCGGCGTGCATGCGCGGCGGCACGCCGGAGGCGGCATCAGGGTCGGTCCGGCACCGGTCCGAGTGGCCGCCGCCGTGTCCGCCGCGCGTCCTGGTGGCGTAGGCGGAGCCGGAGAGGGCACCCGGGGAATATGGCGAAGCTGCATCTTCCAGGGTGGAAAGCACATCACGGCAGCAGCGATGGTGACCGGGCACGCGAGGCGCCCGCGCCCGAGGATGCCGGGCCCGGGCCCGACGTGGAGCGCCGGGCACCGGACGCGCCGACGGAGCTACCCAAGCGGGCCTGGGGTGCCGTGTTCAAGGGCGCCCTGCGGGAGTTCAAGGACGATGAGCTGACCGACCGTGCAGCGGCGTTGACTTATTACGGGGTGCTGTCGTTGTTCCCGGCGCTGCTGGTGCTGGTGTCACTTCTGGGTGTCACCGGAAAGTCGGCGACCGAGTCGGTGCTGGCCAACATCAAGAAGTTTGCTCCCGGCCCGGCCAGGGACATCATCATGCAGGCTGTGGAGCAGTTGCAGAGCAACGCCGGCGTCAGCTCCACCATGGCGGTCGCGGGCCTCGCGCTGGCGGTGTGGTCGGCCTCCGGGTACGTGGCGGCATTCATCCGCGCCGCGAATGCCGTCTACGACATGCCGGAGGGCCGCCCGGCGTGGAAGGTCCTTCCGCTGCGCGTGGGCGTGACGGTCGTGCTGATGGTGCTCTCCGTCGTCAGCGCCCTGATCGTGGTGTTCACCGGCGGACTGGCCCGCCAGGCCGGGACCGTGCTGGGTGTCGGGGACACGGCTGTGACGGTATGGTCCATCGCCAAGTGGCCGGTGCTCGTCGTCCTCGTGACCCTCATGATCGCGATCTTGTACTGGGCGACCCCGAACGCCAAGGTGAAGGGCTTCCGGTGGATCACCCCCGGCAGCTTCCTCGCCCTGGTGATCTGGATGATCGCCTCCGCCGCCTTCGCCTTCTACGTCGCCAACTTCGCCTCTTACAACAAGACCTACGGCACCATGGCCGGTGTCATCGTCTTCCTCCTCTGGGTGTGGATCACCAACCTGGCCGTCCTGCTGGGGCTGGAGTTCGACGCCGAGACCGTACGCCAGCGAGCAATCGCCGGCGGCCTGCCGCCCGAGACCGAGCCCTACACCCAGCCCCGGGATACCCGAAAGTGGGACGAGGAGGACCGACGCCTCGTGGGGGACGCGTGAGGCGCACCCTATGAACTGGGGTGTACGGCGATGACCGGGGTGCTCTCAGCGGTGGAAGAGGCCGCCGAGAAACGGGGTGCTGTTCTTCCCCTACGACGACGCGGACGCCAGCCGGTGGGGCGTGGATGCCACAAGCGGCATCCCGAACCACAACGCGGCCATGGCACTCCTCAACCCTCCCACCGGCTCGGCATCCCCTGCCGATGTGAGCAATGCCGGAGCGGCTGCCTGTACGGCCCATGCCCGCTGTTACTGGAGTGGTGCGCGAGGCGATCACGCGTCAACGGCTTGAGGCGGGCGACATCACGTCGACTTGGGATTGCAGCACCAAGCCTCCCGCCGCTCGGTTGTGATTCGTCAGGCACGAGCTGTGCGGGAGGCCCGGCTCTCATGCACCGGCCAGTTAAAAGATCAGCGACCTCGCACTCCCTGCTCACCTCGGTGAGCAGGGAGTGCGTGGGTGGGAAGGCCGGTCGGTTCTCACAGTCCCGCTGGTTCGGTGACGTGGATGGTGGTGACGGGAACCGCCTGGATCAACATAGTGATCGACTGCCCCGGGGGGACCAATTGCTCTCCTGAAACGCTGCCGCAGGAGCCTCTGCCCGTGGTGATGGTCTGGTCGGTGTGGTTGGTGATTCTCGCCGTGGCGGTTCCGGAGGGGACCGAGTTGTTGTCGCACTGCGGCGCGAGCAGATTGGCGAAGACGTCAACATCTCCGCCGGTGCTGGTGTTGGAGGAGTTGAAGTACTCGATGTTCACGGTCCCGACGCCGGCGTGAGCCGTGGTGGCGGTGATCAGCGTGGTGCTCAGAGCGGCGGCAAGCGCGGTAGCGATTCCCGCAACGCGTAGGCGGAGCACGGCGGTCACATCCTTTCGGATGAGCAAGGTCAGCCCAGTTGGGGCTGAGCCTGAGTGGGCCCCGTGGGTGGGGCATGACCAGATGTGCCAATACCCACATAGCATCATGCGCCCGGTCCCTGTGAGTGCCTGTGTGGGGCAGGCGACCCGTTCGGGTGAATGCGGGAGCTGTGGCGAGGGGTCTACGGTGCCGGGCACGGGTTCCCGGGCAACGAGGAAGCCGCCCCATCGCACGGCCTCTGCTCCTTCCCGGACAGGAGATCGCCATGGTTCGGCGGTTGGTGGTGCGCTGTTCCCGCCGTCGAGCGGCTGCCGGGTAGTAAGCCGGCATGACCAGTGACGAAGAGCCAGGGCAAGGCGGAGTTCGCGCTGAGGCGAACGAATCGCTGGCCGGGTCTCTGTTCCAGGGGCATCCCGGGTGGGACGCCCAGGACTGGTGGTTCGACCCGGGCGAGCGTAGTTGGATCTGCGAAGGCGATGACAGCCCCCGCCGGGCTCCCCTGGGAGAGCACTTGCCCGAGCAGCAGCGGGCCGCCCTCGAAGCCTGTCTCACGCCGGGCTGATTCCGCTCAGTCCGCAGTCGGGACGGACCCGGGCCGGATGCGGCCGAAGCCGGCCCGACCGTACGCGGCTCCCGGCAGATATCGCGTGCACGGCGCCCGTCGCCGCAGGCAGCAGAGCCAGGCGGGCACCGTCGGCGAGGGCCGCCGTCACCGCGCCGCACCTGGGTGACCTTCCACCCGCCCATTCATCCGTTATCCGCATTTCGTGTTACGGCGGGCAACCAACGGGGAGTCATACGCCAGCCGTCTCCGCCAGAAACCACGAAACCGCCGCTCCACCGACAGAAGGGTCACCCCATGAGCGGGACATCCGCCGTCCCGGGGGATTCCCCGGAGGCGCTCCCCGGCTGTGCCGCCGACCCCGTCGCGCCCCTCGTGGCCGAGTTCGTGGACAAGCGGATGGGAAGCAGGATCGCCCAGGGGCAGGACCCGGTCCTGCGGCCGGTCTTCGTCAAGTGCCACGGCGCCGCCCGTGGCGTCCTCACCGTCGATCCCGCTCTCCCGCCGGAGCTGTGCATCGGGTTCCTGCGGGCCGCTGAGCAGCGGCAGGGGCTGACGGCTTGGGTGCGGTTCTCCAGTGACGTCCTCCCCGACCGGCCGGATCTGCGCAGGACCGTCGGTGTGGGCATCAAACTGTTCGGGGTGCCCGGTCCCAAGCTCCTGGAGCAGGACAGCCGGGCCGGCACCCAGGACCTGATCCTGCAGAACCACGACGTCTTCTTCGTCGACACCGCCCGGGACATGTGCGAATTCCAGCAGGACCCCGTGGCCTACCGGAATGACCATCCGCTCACCGACCGGATCCTGCGCGAGATGCGCAAACCCGAGGAGAGCGTGCTGACGGCCACGTACTGGGGCGTCCTGCCGTACGCCTTCGGCGCGGACCGGCACGTGAAGTACAAGCTCGTGCCGGGCGGCTGCCCGGACGGCGATCCGCAGGCGGCTCCGCCGGACGAGAACCCCTCCTTCTTCCGCGGCGACCTGCGGCACCGGCTGGCCGCCGGCGAGGCCGTATTCGATCTCATGCTGCAGTTCCGCACGGATCCGGACGCCATGCCGCTGGACCGCGCGACCGTACGCTGGGAGGAGTCGCTCAGCGCTCCGGTGAAGGTGGCGCGGCTGACCCTGCACCAGCAGGACGTCACGGCCCGCGGCCAGGAGGCCTACGCCGACAACCTCGCCTGGAACCCCTGGCACACTCTCTCCGAGCATCAGCCGGTCGGCAGCCTCGGAGAAGCCCGCAAGGTCGTCTACGCCGCCTCCGCCGCGCGCCGCCGCGACGCGAACGGCGTCCCGGTGGTGGAGCCCGGACCAGCGCGGCCGGCGTCCACCGAAGCGCCCGGACGCGACACCCGGATCGTCCGGGCCGCGATCCACCCCGCGATCGGGGTGGCCCGGATCGGTGACAGCGCCGAGGAGTTCTTCCTCGGCCCCGAGGTGGAGGACGCCCCTGCGCTGCCGACCGGCAGCTACAAGGACGCCACCGGCGCCCTCAAGCGCCAGGCGGCCCGCTTCCGCGTGTACGGCTACAACGCCGCCGGCGAGGTGGTCGCCGAGATCACCTCCGACAACGCCGACCTCCTGTGGACCGTGCACGTGGTCAACAAGAAGGCCGCCTGGTACCAGTTCCAGCTGGCCCTGGACATCCCGGAGGCGGCCCAGGCCCCCGCCACCATGCTGCGCAACGCCACCGTGCCCGCAGACCAGCGGCACCGGCTGGTCATCAACCCCGGGCCCCGGTCCATCCGCGGCAGCAACCGCTCCGGCAGGCCCGAGTACGTCTTCGACACCGGCACCTTCATGGACAAGCCCGTCTACCTGGGCGAGCTGCGCACCGACGCCGCCGGCCGGCTGGTCTTCCTGGGCGGCCGTGGCGTCTCGGCCTCCCACGACAACACCCCGGCGGGCCACTTCGCCAACAACGACACCTGGCACGACGACGTCTCCGACGGACCCGTGACCGCCGAAGTCCGCATCGACGGGCGCCGCGTACCGGTCGACCCCGCCTGGGTCGTGGTCGCTCCCCCGAACTACGCGCCGGAGCTCAAGTCGGTGCGCACGATGTACGACCTGCTGCGCGACACCTTCGTGTCCGCGGGCGCGCTCGCGGCCCCGCAGCGGGTCTCCTTCACCCGCGAGGTGCTGCCGCTGCTGCGGCGCCTGTGCGACCTGCAGTGGGTCAACCACGGTTTCGCGACCCACTTCGGGCACGCCGGCCGCGAGCACCTCCTCGAACCCGAGCGGCTGGCCCGGCTGGCCGACCCCCACCCCCGCAACGCCGAACTGCGCCACCAGATCTGGGCCGCGATGCGGGACATGGACCGCGACGCCGCCTCCCCCGTTCCCTGGCCCGCGATCTACGGGGACGCGATGGGCACGCGGCCGCCCTCGCCACGGCAGCACCTGGCCCTCACCTCCCTGCAGTACCGGCTGCTCAGACGCTGGGCCGACGGGGACTTCGACGCCGACCACGACCCGGCCGCCGCGCTGCCCGCGTCCCTCGGCGAACTGCCCCTGGCCGAGCAACCGCAGGCGCTCGACCGGGCCGTCCTGTCCTTCTGCCTGGCCGACGCCTTCCACCCGGGCTGCGAGTTCACCTGGCCGATGCGCCAGCCCACCCTGTACGCGGCACCCTTCCGGCTGCGGCACCGCGACACCGCCGAGCCCGACCCGTCCTACGGGCCGGTCCTCACGCCCCAGCAGGCCCTCGCCGACGACGGTCCGCTGCATGCCCAGGCGCCGGGGGACCTGACCCGGTGGATGGCCGTGCCCTGGCAGACCGACACCGCCCGCTGCCGCTCCGGCTACGCCGCCCGGTACGACCCCTACCTGCCGACGTTCTGGCCGGCACGGGTCCCCAACCACGTCCTCACGGAAGCCGGCTACCGGACCGCCGTCGACACCACGCGCACCCCCGACGAGCGCCGGACCGCCTTCGAGAACCGGGCCGTGTGGGACAGGTGGCTGCCCGCCACCACCCCTGCCGCCCAGATGAACGCCATGGTCAAGGACTTCGGCAAGCTCGGCCTCGTCGAACGGCGCGAAGGAGCGACCGACGACCCGCAGCTCCCCCGCACCATGCTGGTGGAGTCCGAAGTGAGCTTCACGCCCGAGCACGCCCCTTCCGACCAGCGCAACCTGCTGTGCCTCCACGTACCCGAGGCGGCCGACCCCGCCCGCCGGGACGAAGCGGTGGACGCCGCCGTGCAGGCCACCGGCCGCCCCGGTGAGGAGGTGCTGGCGGGCTACTTCGAAAAGACCGTCCGCTACCCGGACCGGCGGTGAACACCCGCCCGGCGCCCACGACGGACAGGCGCTTCGAGGTCATCGTGGCCGGAGGCGGCCCCGCGGGCGCCGTGACGGCCCTGGTCCTGGCCCGGACCGGCCGCCGCGTCCTCCTCGTCGACGACCATCCGGACAACCATCTCGACGACCACGCCCACCCGCCCACGGGCACCGCACCGCTCACCATCGGCGAGACGCTGCCGCCCGCGGCCCGGCCGCTCCTGCACGACCTGGGGCTCTGGCCGTACGTCCTCCCGGCCGGCCGGCACCTGCGGTCCACCGGCGTCCTCGCTTCCTGGGGATCGCCGGAGCTCTACGACCGCAGCGACGTCCTCGACCCGAACGGGCACGGCCACCACCTCGACCGGGTCCGTTTCGACGCCGCTCTGCGCAGTGCCGCCGTGGCCGCGGGCTGCGAGCTCCGCCGGGCCACCGTCGTCCGCCACCTCCCCCAGGGCCCCACCCAGCGGGTCACCCTGCGCCGGGCGGGCGTCGCCGAGGAACTCCTCGGCCACTCCGAGGAACTCCTTGGCGAGGCCGAGGAACTCCTCTGCGACTGGGTCGTCGACGCGACCGGCCGCCGCTGCGTCATCGGCCGCCGCCGGGCCGCCCGGGACCGCCAGGACCGGCTCATCGCCTCCTACGCCCTCCTCGACCGCCGCGCACTGCACGGCCGAGGCGAGGACCAGGAGCTGCGCACGCTCGTCGAAGCCGTGCCCGACGGCTGGTGGTACACCGTCAGGGTTCCCGCCGGGCGCATCGTGGCGTATCTGACCGACACCGACCTCGTCCCTCCCGCGCTGCGCACACCGGCAGGATTCCTGGCCCATGCCGTACGCACCCGGCACCTGGAGAGCCGGCTGAAGGGGTACGCCCCGCCCGCGACTGCTCCGCGCTGGGCCGCCGCTCACGGGCTGCGCCTCTCGCCGCCCGCAGGGGCCGGGTGGCTCGCCACCGGAGACGCCGCGCTCTCCTTCGACCCGCTCTCCTCCCAGGGCATCCTCACCGCCCTGCACACCGGCGCCCGCGCCGGCCGCACGGTCGACCTGTGCCTGCGCGGTGCCGTCACCGAGGCCCTCGCGGACTACGCCGCGTTCCTGGACGGCATCGCCGACGCGTACCGGGGCCACCACGCGCACGCCTACAGCCAGGAACGCCGCTGGCCGGCACACCCCTTCTGGAGGCGCCGCGTCACCTCGCCGGCAGCCGCCCGGGCAAACCCCACGTAGCGGCCGGCCGTCGCAGTGGACCCGACGGCCGGCCGTGCGGCGTGGTGGCAGAGCTGCCGCGTCACAGGTCCTGGGCGGTCTCCCAGTGCCAGGTGCTCAGGTGGCGGTCGAAGTAGAGGTTGGGGGGCGTCCAGTTCCCGTTGTCGAGGCCGTTGAGGGCGCCGCTGTAGGCCTTGAAGGTGGCGACGGAGCGGGTGAGGCAGTTGTTGTCGTGCAGCCGGTATTCGGTCTTCATCAGACGCTTGAACGTGTTCACGGCGTTGAGGGGTGCCCCGGTGGGCGTGCCGGTGCAGCGGTACCTCTTGTACGGGCCGTCGACGCGCTTGGTCTTGAAGTGGTGCAGCATGACGCTGACATTGTCCGGGCCGTGGACCCAGTTGCCGTTGACGCTCTTGACGTCGTCGGTCTCCGTGGCTCCGGAGTACCAGCGGCCGTCGCCGTTCATCACGGCCCAGCCGACGTGGCCGAGGTTGCCCACGGCGCGCGGGGCGAGGAAGAGGCATACGCGCCCGGCGCCGGCGGCTCCGGCTGCGGCCGGGGCTGGAGCTGCGGCCGGGGCCGGGGCCGGTGCGGCAGTGGCCTGGGAGGTGCTCCGGGCTTCGGCGGCCGGGGCGAGAGCGAGGGTCAGTCCGAGGCAGGCGGCGGCGACGGCGAACCGGCGGCGCGCGGCGGAGAAGTCCGGCATGGCGAGGTGTGTCCTTTCGTCTCGTTCAGGAGGGATTCAGGAGGGATTCGTCTCGTCAGGAGGGAGGGGCAGCAGCGCAACGGCGGCCCCCGAAGGCATCCCGGCGGGCAGGCCGGGATGCCTTCCGGGGCGAGCGGGAGTCGGTCAGGAGACCTCGTACTTGCCCTTCAGCCGGACGGCGACCGTGTGGAACGCGACGTCGGCGATGATCTTCGCCGTCACGGTGTCGCTGGTGTGGTTCTGCCAGATGTGCTTGTTCTTGCCGCCGGGGTGGACGGTCCCGCTCCGGCCGAGCTCGTGACCCGAGCCGTCCTGCGCCTTGAAGACGGCGTTGTACCCGCCGGAGGAGTCGAGCGTGACCCGCAGGGTCTCGCCGGGTCCCACCTTGACGGCGTCGCCGCACCAGTCCTCGTCGGCCGTGGCGCCCACCACGCAGTTGAAGACCGTTGTCCTCGTTGCCTGGACGCCGGCCCGGGCCGCCGGTGACACGGACGCGGGGGCGGCGGCCGCCGTGTCCTGGACGACCGACGTGGTGAGGGCGGCCGCGGCCAGCAGGGCGGAGGCGATGGCAAATGCGCGCATGGAAGCTCCTGTTCGTAAGGGGCCCCGGCGGAACGGAGTGCCCGCCGGTGACGCCGATCACATCCTTCGGCCGGGAGCGAGGGCCGGTGAAGGAGTTGTCCGTCGCCCAAAGAGATGGACAAGGGACAACGCTGCCACCTGCGCTTTTCCGCTCTGGTAAGCCAGGTCACGGGCGCCTCCCGAGGCTGGGGTGCCGGTGGCCGGCAGCAGGGAGCGGAGCAGCTCATAACGGACGTGGCGGGTGTGACGGACGAGACGGACGTGACGGGCAACGGCACGCCCTTCGGACGCGCACTGCGGCGGATGCGCGCGGACCGGGGCATGTCGCTGGCCCAGCTGGAGGCGCGGCTGAAGGCAACCACGCCGTACAGCAGGAGCCACATCAGCCGGATCGAGAACGGGGAGAAGCGGCCCACGGAGAAGTTCGCCCGCGCGTGCGATCACGTCCTGAACGCGGGCGGCGCGCTGCTCGCCCTCCTCGGTCTGCCGGCACCGGACGAGTGCCCGTATCCGGGGCTGACGTCCTTCGCGACGCGTGACGCCCGCTGGTTCTTCGGTCGTGACCGGGCGGTGGCCGAGCTGGTGTGCGTGCTGGGCGACGCCCGGACGGCCGGTCACCCCCTGGTGCTGATGGGGCCTTCGGGTGTGGGCAAGTCCTCCTTGCTCAAAGCGGGCCTGGCACCGGCTGTGCTGGACGGTGCCCTCCCCCGGCAGCATCCGGGCACCGTCGAGGTCAGGTGCCTGACTCCGACCTCCCGGCCGGTGGAGGAACTCGCTGCGGTGCCGCGCAACCTGGCGCAGGGCGCCCCGGCCCTGGTCGTCGTCGACCAGTTCGAGGAGCTGTTCACCCTGTGCACCGACGGGGACGAGCGCGAACGGTTCATCGACGAGCTGTGCCGCAGGGCCGCCGCGGGGCAGTCCGTAGCCCTCGGCATCCGCGCCGACTTCTACGGTCACTGCCTGGCCCACCCGCAGTTGGTGGCCGCGCTGCGGGCGCGGACCGTGCCTCTGGGCCCGATGACAGAGGCGGAGCTGCGGGAGGCGATCAACCGCCCCGCAGCGGCCGCGGGGCTGAGCCTGGAACCCGGTCTCGTCGAGGTGCTCCTGCGCGACCTGGGAGCCCACAGTGCGGCCGGAGGCAACCGCACCTGCGAGCCGGGTGCCCTGCCCCTGCTGTCCCACGCGCTGCGCGCGACGTGGCAGCACCGCACCGGCGGCGTGCTCACCGTCGCGGGCTATGAGCGCACCGGCGGCATCGGCGGCGCCGTGGCCGCCACCGCCGAAAGCGTCCACAGCGGGCTCGGCTCCCCCCAGCAAGAGGTCGCCCGCCAGGTCATGCTGAGGCTGGTGCGCGTCGGCGACGGGGAGGACGACACACGCCGGCGCGTGGAGAAGACGGAGCTCATGGCCGTGGCCCCGGAGGCCCTGGCTGTCGTCGAGGCGTTCACGGGCGCGCGGCTGCTCACGGCAACCGCCTCCCATGTGGAGATCAGCCACGAGGCACTGCTGCGTGCCTGGCCGCGGCTGCGGAGATGGATCCACGAGGACCGCACCTCTCTCCGGGCCCACCAGCAGCTGGTCTCGGCCGCCCGGGCATGGGAGGAGGAAGGAAAGGACCCCCACCTGCTCTACCAGGGGACCCGGCTGCTCGCCGCCCAGGACCTGGCAGAAACCGGCTGCCGCCTGCAGGAGCCCGAGCTCGCCTTCCTCCGGGCGTCCGTGGAACAGCAGGAGGCGACTTCCCGCGCCGAGCGCCGCCGGGTACACCGCCTGCGGCTGCTCACGGCGACGCTGACCGTGCTCGCCCTGCTGCTCGGCGGCGTAGCCTTCGTCGCAGGGCAGCAGAGCTCTCGAGCGCAGCAGGAGACCGACCGTGCCTGGTCCGGACAACTCGCGGAACTCGCGGCCGACGCCCGGGCCCAGGGCCGTCCGGAGGTCGCCGCGTTGCTCGCCTACCAAGCGCACCACCTTTACCCGGACGCTCGCTCACGCGGTGCCCTGTTCAGCGCCCAGAACGACTTCCTCGCGGGCCGGCTCGAACCCCCCGCCGGCGCGCCGCGGCCCGTTGGTCAAGCCCTCTCGGGCAACGGGCAGGTGCTGGCGACCCACGACACAGCCGGCGGAGTCCGCTTGTGGGACGTAGCCCACCGCCGCAGCCTGCGCACCTGGGAAACCGGCAGCGGCCCCCTCCGTACCGTCGCGCTCGACGCGGCCGGGCACACCGTCGCTGCCGCCCGGGGCACGGAGGTCTACCTCCGGCAGGGGGCGAGGACCGCCACCGTCGCCATGGAGGGGCCCGTCGAATCCCTCGCCCTCTCACCCGACGGACGCACCCTTGCCGTCGCCGACCGCGCCGCCGGCATCACTCTCATCGACACAGGAGACCTTCGGCGCAGCCCTTTGCACGGGGGCCACACCGGAGTCGTGATGGCGGTGGCCTTCAGCCCCGACGGCGCATGTCTCGTCTCCGGCGGTGAAGACCGGACCGCGCGGCTGTGGTCCGTCGCGGACCACCGGCTCGTCCACACGTACGAGGGGCACAGCGAGCCCGTCGCGGCCGCCACAGTCTCCGGGGACGGCGCTCTCCTGGCCACCGTCAGCTCCGACAACACCGCCCGTCTGTGGCGCATGACCGGTGACCACGCCGCGGTGGCCACCCTCACGGGGGCGACCAACAACCTCTCGTCCGTCGCCTTCAGCCGCGACGGCACGCTGCTCGCGGCCAGCGGCAAGGACCTCAGGGTCCGCCTGTGGAGCGTGCCCAACCGGACCACGGCCATCACCCTGCCCGGCCACACCGCACCGGTACGCGGCATCGGCTTCGCCGCTGACGGCCGCACACTGGTCAGCACCGCCGAGGACGGCAGCACTGCTCTGTGGGATCTGGCGCAAGGCTTCCTGCCCGGCGCCCAGGGCAGCCAAGCACACTCCGTCACTTTCCTGCGCAACGGCGCGTTCCTCGTCTCCAGCGCCGACAGCACGCCCCGCCTGTGGAACGTCACGACACGGCACCGCGAAGGGATCTTCGCCGGCCACGGCGCCCATGTCTATCGCACCGCCGCCTCGGCCGACGGCACCACCTTGGCCACCAGCGGCAACGACGCCACCGTGCGCCTGTGGGACACCACCACCCGGCGTCAGCGCGACGCCTACGCCACGCAGAGGGAGGTGTGCGGGCTCGCGCTCGGGCCCACCGCTCGCATCCTCGCCGCAGGTGAAGCAGGCGGCACCGTCTATGTCTGGCATCCCCCGCGCGACAAGCCGCTCACCTACCGGCCCGCCGATGCCGCGCCTTGTGCAATGGCGATCAGCAAGGACGAGAAGACCCTGGCCTTCGGCTCCGACGACGGCTGGATCCACCTCCTCGATCTCACCGACCCGGCCGCCCACCCCGTCCGTCTGGGGCACCACAGTGATTCCGTACGCGGGCTGGCGTTCACCCCCGACGGCCGGACCCTGGCCAGCGCCTCCAACGACAACCAGCTCAAGAT
Organism: Streptomyces sp. URMC 127; assembly: GCF_051386535.1. Lineage (NCBI taxonomy): Bacteria > Bacillati > Actinomycetota > Actinomycetes > Kitasatosporales > Streptomycetaceae > Streptomyces > Streptomyces sp. URMC 127. The sequence continues at coordinate 35,189 of NZ_JBPQTW010000015.1, read as the reverse complement.
CTGGAACGTCCGGTCACACCGCCAGGAAGAGCGGACGATCACCGACTTCTCCGACGTCGTCCACGGACTCTCCTACAACCGCGACGGGACGCTGCTCGCAGCCTCGGGAGGGGACGGCACCATCAGGCTGTGGAAGACGCCCGCCTACCAGCCGTACGCCGTAATCACCGGTCACGAACAGCTCATCGACACCGTCACCTTCGCGCCCACCGGAACGAGGCTCGCCAGCGCGAGCGACGACGGTACCGTCCGCCTGTGGGACCTCGATGAAAACCGTGTCGCCCGCTCCCTGTGCACCCGCAATCTGCGCCGCGGCCTCAAGGACTGGAAACGCTACGCGCCCGGCGTTCAGCCGCCCGCCGGCTGCGGGTGAGGTGCGCCGTCCACGCACCGCCGGACTCGGCCGCCGTCACGGCCCGACCTCGAAGCGGGGCGGCTTGAGGCTGCTGAGGCATCCGGTCTTCGGGGCGGCCGGGGCGTTGAAGAACGAGCGGGTGATCGCTTGCGCGCAGGGCGACGCGGCGAAGGCCACGTGGGCGACGTAGGGGACCGTGACGACGGTGGCCCGCTTCAGCGTACGGGCGGCGTACGCCCCGCTGCGTGCCCCGGTCTGCGCGTCGAACCCGGCCGACATGACGAGGGTGGGGATGCTGCTGCGCGTGGCATTGCGGATCGAGCGCGGCGCCGCGGGGACGTGCCAGGCGTCGCAGTCCGCGTGGAGGAAGGGGAGCTGGGGAGCCTGGGCCAGTACCGAGCGGGGGAAGGAGGGGAATGCGTGCCTCCCCGCCCGGATCACGTCGCCCTGCTTCTCGTACGGCACCCACTCGCTGCAGAAGACGCCGTAGGCGAGTCCGTGAGAGACCCTCCCGACGGCCTGGGGGCTGACCTTGCCGCTCGCCCACTGCTCGGCGATCCGCTGCGGTTTGCCGTGGGCCAGCTCGTCCAGGGAGCGAGGGACCCCGGGCGCCAGGTGGGTGGCGGAGGTCAGCCACGTCACCAACGCCCCGCCGTCCAGGACGACCTTCACCGGCCGCGGGTGGCCGGGGACCGTGACGGTGGTGGTGACCGGGTGGGCTTCGAGCTGCCGGACGAGGCGGGTGAAGGTGGCCGCCAGGTGCGGATAGCGGCGGTCACACGCACGCTGCTGCGCGCAGGCCCGGAACAGGCCGTCGAAGCCCTGCCGTGCGCTGCTCCAGGCCAGGGCCGCCCCCGCCGTGGACGGCGGCAGGATCCCGTCGATACCGACCGACCGGATCCCCTTCGGATGCTGCCGCATGTAGATGAGCGCCAGGTCGGTGCCGTAGGAGATGCCGAACACGTTCCACTTGTCGATACCCAGGGCGACGCGCAGGTCGGCGTAGTCGGCGGCGCTCTCGGTGTCGTTGTAGGCGCTGAGGTCGGCTCCGCGGCGTGCGAGCTGCTCGCGGCAGGCCCGCGTCGCTTTGACGTGGAGGCGCCCGGTGGACGGCGCGTCGTAGACGAGGCCGACGACGCGTGCGTTGAACTCGTCGACATCGGGGCAGGTGAGCGCCGGCCGGGCCGAGTACGTTCCCCGCTGGGACATGAAGATCACGTCCCGGTCGCGGTTCAGGCCGCCGTCGATCGCCATCTGTGCTTCCCCGGCGGCGTCGTCGCCGGGCCCGCCGGCGAACCACACGACCGGGTCGGGCTCGGGCTTGCTCGTGGCGGCCGGCACGACGGCGACGGCGAGGGAGACCGTCCGGCGGTTCGGCCTGGCACGGTTCTCGGGCACGGTGAGCGTGCCGCAGCGGGCTCCCTTGAGCGCGGGGACCGGGTCGGCCGTCCTGGGGCAGGGGCCCGGTACGAAGCGGGCGTCGCCGGCCGTTCGGGCGACCGTGCCGATCGCTGCTCCGGTACCGGTTCCGGCGCCGGTACCGGAGCCGGAACCGGTGCCGTGCTCCGCGTGACCAGGCGTTGCGAGCAGTCCGGTGATGAGGAGCCCGGCCGCCACGCCGGTCGATGCGGCTCGCGACCGTCGCGCGGTGCGGCGGCGACGGGTGGGCGTCGTGCGGTCGAGTGCCATCCGGCTCTCCCAGTCACTTCGGGCTGATCGTGAACGGTTTCGGTGCAAGACCGGCTGCGCAACCGGTGTCGGGCGCGGTCGGACGCGCGAGGAACGAGGCCAGCACGCGCTGCGCGCAAGGCGACTGCGGAACCACCCAGTGGCCGGTTCCGGGGATCAGCACGGTGGTCGAGCGGTGCAGCGTACGGGCCGCGTACCGCCCCCAGCGCGCCCCGGTCTTCGTGTCGAACGTCCCCGACAGGATGAGCACCGGCACGGCACTGGAAGTCGCCACCCGCTGGGAGCGGGTCCGGTCCGCAACGTCCCAGACGCGGCACAGTTCCTTCTGGAAGGGCAGCTGCGGTGCCTGGGCCAGGACCGGGTCCGGCCATCCGGGGAAGGCCCGGCGTCCGGCCTTGAGCAGGTCGGACGCCGCATGCCCGGGGACCCACTCGCTGCACGCCACCGACTGCGCCAGGCCGTGCGCGGTCTCGCCGACGACGGGAACCGACCCGGCCGCGCGGGCTTGCGCGAAACGCTCCGGGCGGCCGTGGGCGAGCTCGTCGATCGCCGCCGGCACGTCCACGGGCCGGACGGTGCTGGCGACCAGCAGGTCCGCGACCGCACCCCCGTCGAGGACGACCTTCACCGGGTCTCCGCCGCGCGGTGGCCGCGCGTTCAGGGTCAGGGGCCGGGCCTCCAGCCTGCGCACCTGCTGCGTCAGCGTACGAGGCAGGTGCGGGTAGCGGCTCTTGCAGCGGGGCTCGGCCGCGCACGCCGCGAGGACGGCGCCGATCCCCTCCCGGGCGCTGCTCCACGTCCACGGCAGGCTCACGACCTGCGGAGGCGCGACCGAGTCGAGCGCGACCGCGCGGATTCCCCGGGGGTGCTTGCGCAGGTAGGTCAGGGCCAGGTTGCTGCCGTAGGAGTATCCGTAGACGTTCCACCGGGCGATGCGCAGGGCCTTGCGCAGGTCGGCGAAGTCCGTGGCGTTCTCGGCGGTGTTGTAGGCGCTCAGGTCGATCCCGCCGGAGACGAGGCGGTCCCGGCAGGTCTTTACGGCGCGCAGCAGGAGCCGTCCCGTCGACGGCGTGCCGTAGCGCAGCCCTACGGCCTTCGCGTTGAACCGGTCCACCTCCGGGCAGGCGAGGTCCGGCCGGGAGTAGCGATTGCCGCGCTGGGCCATGATGATCAATTCGCGATCGCGGTTGAGGCCGGAGGCTGTCAGGAAGGGAATGTCGTCGAACGTGTCGCCGCCGGGACCGCCCGCCATGAACACCACCGGGTCACCGGCAGGCCTCGCGGAGGCGGCCGGAATGACCGCTACGGCCAGGCGGATGGTCCGCCGGCCGGGGTGGGCACGGTTCTCGGGCACTTCCAGGACACCGCACCGTGCGGCGCTCAGCGCGGCGATCGGCTCAGGCGTCGCCGGACAGGGGCCGGGCACGAACCGCGGCGGAGCCGCCGGGCGGGACGCGCGGGAGGGTGGTGCCCCGGCACTGTTCGGTGCCGGGGCGGCTGCCGTCAGCAAGACCAGGGCAGCGGCGGCAGCCACCACGGTGGCGGGCACACGGCCGAAGCGCAGTACGGACACGCGGCCGGAGCGCCGGGCGGGCAGACGGCCCAAGCGACGGGCGTGCGCGCGCCCGGAAAGCCGCGCGGGCACACGCCCGGAAAGCCGCGCGGGCACACGGCCGGAGAGCAACCGGATGCACCGGCCCGCTGCTCCGGCCTGTACCGGCTCGCCCCTCCCGCCCGGCTGCGTCAGAGCCTCCCGTACGGAGGATGAGCTGCCCGCGGGAGTGCTGCTGCTGGGCTCTGCCATGTGGTCCCGTTCCTCTGCCGACCTCTACGGCTGCCCGGCAGAACAATGTCGCAGCAATGCGGGTGGATCACGCATTGCGGACGATACCGGGCAGTGCGAGAGCTCGCACACGGACTATGGCCTAGGGGTACGGACCGTCGGTTCGCCCTGGCGCAGACACAGGAGCGACGTCACGACCGGCCCGGAGCATCGAGGCGTTCCGTGGGGCCGGCGAAGGAGAGGAAGGTGGTCCGCGTAACGAGCAGCCCATGGACTCCCGAGGAAGGGACTCTTGGCCGTGTCGCCGCGTAGCCTTGGGCCCGCTCAGGCGTCCGCCGGTTCCGCGTTCTGACTTCCCTCGGACACACTCTTCCCGCGCGCCCCTCCCAAGCCCCGGCCGCGCCAGACCAGCCACAGGCCGATCGCTGCACCCGCTACGGCAAGGAGGGCAGCTCCGAGGAAGACGAGCCCGTAGGCCTCCACCAGCGCTTCGGCGCGCGAGCCGGCGACCGAGGCTGTACGAGCGTCGGCCATGGCAGCCAGGACGGCGACACCGAGGCCGGCACCGATGCGCTGGGCAGTGTTGACGACGGCGGACATCACCCCGGTCTCACCTTCACTCACCGCCTTCACAGCCGGCATGGTCGACCCGACGAACACCGCAGGCAGCCCCACGGCGAACACGAGCGCGGCGGGGAGATAATCCGTCACGAAATCGAACCGGACCGGAAGCCTGCTCATCAACATCAGACCGACGGCCAGAAGCGCCATGCCGAGGGTGAGCACCACCCGGGGGCCCCAGGCCGCCAGCGCCGGGGGGATCAGCAGACGGGAGACGGCGAGGTTGACGACAGCGATCGGCAGCACCGCGAGCCCGCTGGCGAGGGCCGAATACTCCTGCACTTCCTGGAAGTACAGCGCGAGGAAGACGAAGGCGGGGACGTGTGCGGCCCCGACGATCGCGCTCGCCACGGTAGATCCGGTGATGTCAGGGCGGCGGAAGAACCGGAAGGGCAGCAACGGGTCCGCCGAGCGCAGCTCGACCGCGACGAACCCGGCTCCCAGAGCGAGCCCGGCGAGCCCCAGCAGGACCGTCAGCAGGTCCAGTTCGTCCTCGGCCGCGACGGTCACGACGTAGACGAGCAGCAACAGTGCTCCCGTTCCGGTGACGATGCCGGGCAGGTCCAGGCGGCTGCGTACCCGCGCGGTCGCGGTGAGGTCGTCCGCAGGCAGCAGACGGCCGCTCATGAGCAGCCCCGCCAGACCAATCGGCACATTGATCAGGAAGATCCACGGCCAGCTCAGCAATTGGACGATGAGACCACCCAGCACCACCCCGCCTGCGGCGCCCACGGCTCCCATGGCGCTCCACCAGCCGAACGCCCGCCGGTAGGCGGCGGGTTCAGCGAACATGGCGGTGAGAAGAGACAGCTCGACGGGCACGAGAATCGCCGCTCCCACACCCTGCAGAGCCCGCGCCGTGATCAGCATCCAGGGCCACGCCGACAGCCCGGCAAGCAGGGAGCCGACGGTGAAGACGGCCAGCCCGGCCCGGAACAACCGTCGCCTGCCCAGCACGTCGGTCGCGCGACCCGCCCCCAGCTGGAAGCCGCCGAACGTCACTTGGTAGGCCGTGCCGACCCAGGCGAGGCCGACGACCGTCAGCCCCAGACCGGAGCCGATGGCGGGCAAGGCCACATTGACGATCGAAACGTCAAGGAACACCACCAGTTCGACCGAGGTGAGCAGCAGCAGTGCTGCCCTCCTCCCGTGCAGCACACTGGCCATGCCTCTCCCCCACCGGGCCACCGAACCATCAGAAGTCTCACTGAAGGATGCATCTAGATGGAGACTCTAGTCAATGGGAGCCACCTACGGCGGCGAGGTCTGTAGAGCACTTTTTTCAAAGTTCTTGACTAGAGCAAGACGCTAGAGTAGTGATTTAGCTACTCCACGGGGGAGTGCGCGCCACCTTCACGCGGCCAGTGACGGCCCTTCGTGGCGCAGGCGCATGTTTCTAGCGGCAGCGGGGGGATTGCCCGATGGGCTGGGGAGAAGACGCTCCGGGTCACTGTTATGACATATCCGGCGAAGATGCCGAAAAGATCGGTGACTTATCCGCACAGTGGGGCGCCGCACGACGTCACGTCCTGCAGACGGTGGCACTGATCGTTCTCGGACAGCAGGCAGTGGACGGTGTGGTCCGCATCCGTACCAAGCGGAACGAGGGCAGCCGCCCGGCGTTCTCGCCGGAGATGCCCTTGCGCGAGGCGGTACAGGCGATCGCTCGACTCGCCGGTGATGCGACGGCGCTCGTCGTCGACACCCACAACAGCACATCCGAGCTCCCGGGGTGCGTCGAGCTCGAAATCCACGAACGCACGGATGCGAGCCTCACCGTGCGCGACACCTGTGTCGAGCGCCAGACGGCACGCCTGATCCACGCCTGGTGCCATGCGTACGCACCCGCCGCCCTCGTCTCCGACGTACCCCTGCTATGCCCGGCCGACGCCGAGGAACTACGGAGCTGGGAGCACAATCTCGATCCCGTACCCGCCACCACTCTCGACGCGCTGTTCACCCGTACCGCTCGGGAGAAGCCGGACAAGGTCGCGGTGGCGGTCGGCCAGGACCGTCTGACCTACGGACAGGCAGAGGACTTGTCCGGACGGCTGGCATCGTCCCTGCTCAGAGGGGGCCTTCGGACCGGCGAACCGGTCGTGGTTCTCAGCGTCCATCCTTTGCATACGGCGATCGATCAACTCGCCGTGCTCAAGGCAGGCGGAACGTGCGTCCCCGTCGGGCACGTTCCCCCTGAGCGGGCCCGGGCCATCGCGGCCCTGACCCGGACACGGCACGCAGTCGTGCGCGGCCCCGCTCGTTCGGTGTGGCAGCGGCATTGCCAGGTCCTGGTTCCGGACGACCCCGGAACCGAGCGCTCGCCCGGCGGGACGCCCATCCCTCACCCTCAGCCACGCTCCGTTTTCACCGATGAAGCCTACCTCCTGGTCGCCCCGGGGACCGGGCACCAGCCCGGAGCCCAGTACTCCACCCACGCCGCCTGGGTATCGGCCATAGTTTCCCGGATCCGGCGCGTGGGCCGGACGTCCGGCGAAGTCAGGGTCTACGGTCAGCCCTGGGAAGGCGTCTTCCTCTCCGCCATGTGGTGGGCCTTCACCTGCGGGGGCACACTCCGCCGGGCCCTTCCCACCGAGGCCACCGGCCCGGACGCGACGCGCCACCCCGGCGACGCAGGCACGGACTCCTTACTCACCCCGCCGCAGTACCGGCAGCTCCTCGATTCCGCAGAGGCGACCGCCGTTTCCGGACCCGGAACGGTTGTCCTGACCGGCGACCGCTGTCCTCAGGACCTGGTGCGGCGGCATTTCGGCCGGGGGCCGGGCACCCGCCTCCTCACCGAATACAGCGGCGACGGCGGCCCGCTGCCGTGGACGGCCACCGAGCTTCACCCGGCGGACGCCGAGCAGGCGCTTGCACCGAGCATCGGCCGGCCATCACCCAACGTTCACGTGCACATTGTGGACCGATCGGGACGTAGGCTGCCCGCAGGTCTGCCCGGCGAACTGTGCGCCGAGGGCATCGCTCTGCCGCATGCGGCCGCTCCCTACACGCGTGCGGCGCAGCAAAGCACCGATCAATTCCTGCGCTCCAGCCGCATCGCCGTACGCCGGATGGACGGCTCGCTGGAACTCGTATCCCCCTCCTCCGGCGACACGGCTGCCGGGCCGGCCTCCGCCCCACTCGGCGATACGAGGCCTACCAGCGCCGCCCTCGCGCCCGTGACCGTTCGGCCCTCGCGGCCGTAGAGCACTCCGCCCACGGGGCCGGACCAACAAGCCGACACGGCCGAAACGATTCTTCAACGTCGCTCCTCCCTACGGCCCTCACGTCACCAGTGACGCCTTGCCGCCTGTCCTCACACCGACAGGGCGGCGAAGCGCTGCCAAGGAGATCAGCATGCAATCGACTGCCGCATCCCGCACCACCCGCGTGTCCGGTGCATCATCACCGGAATCCGTACACCCCGGACAGAACCAGCAGGCTTCGGGCGTCCTCGCCGGCTGGACAGCGCTGCACTCCGGCCGCTTCCCAGCCGGTGACATAGCACTGCGTCATCTCTCCTGTCTCGGCGCCTCTTTACAGAGGCACCCCGAGGGGAACCCCGAGGACGGGAACCTGCACCTCCTTCCGCCCGGCACCGACGAGTCCGGACTCACTTGTCACATCGGCTGGGCGTGCCGCGACGCCCCGGGAACAGCGGACGAGACCGCCGTGCAGGCTGTGGCCGGCCTGATGGCCGTGCATGGGCGGCGGCGCGGCGTTCCCACCCGTCTCCCCCTCGATTACGCGTCCACATGCGCGGGAGTCCTCGCGGTACAGGGTGTACTCGCCTCTCTGATCGCACGCGGACGCGGCACCGCCATCACACGTACCGGCACTTCCGTCACGCACGCCGCGCTGCTGACGGTCTCGCAGTATCTGGCCGCCGCCACCGGTGACGAAGAGGAAGTACTGCCGCAGGACACTCCGGAGGCAGGTCCTCCGTTCCGCAGCCGGGACGGGGTTCTGTTCGAGGTGGAAGCCCTGGAGCCGGGCCCCTGGCTGGCGTTCTGGTCGGAACTCGGTGTGGCACCAGCGGACATCGGCCGCGCCTGGCGGCCCTTCGTGCTGCGCTACCCCCAGGCCACCTGCCCGCTGCCGAAGTCACTCTCCGCGGCCGCCGCTGCACTGCCCTTCGAAGCCATCACCGAGGTCGCAGGACGGACCGGCATGAGCCTGTGCCGCGTGCGCACCATGGCGGAGCGCCGCGGCGACCCTGACGCAGTCCGCCACGGGGCAGTCCCCGCGCCCTGGGATTTCACACCGCCCACAACGCCGGTGCCGCCCGCCGGCCAGGCACAACGCTCCGCCAGGCACTTCATGGCGCCTGAACTCTCCCTGCCGCTGCAGGGCTTGACCGTGGTCGAAGCGGGCCGCCGCGTTCAGGCACCGATGGCCGCCCACGTACTCCACCTGCTCGGGGCCCGTGTCGTGCGCATCGAGCCGCCGGAGGGGGATCCTCTGCGAGGCATCCCACCCATGGCAGGTGACTGCTCGGCACGCTTCATCGCCCTGAACAAGGGCAAGGAAGTGCTGCCGGCCGATCTGAAGTCTCCGGCCGGCCGCGCCGCAGTGCTCGACGTGATCCGCGACGCCGACGTCTTCCTGCACAACTGGGCACCGGGCAAGGCCGCGGTCTTCGGCCTGGATGCCGTGGACCTGCAGGCGGTCAACCCCCGTCTCGTCTACGGCTATGCCTCCGGCTGGGGCCACGCCCTGGGCGAGAAGCCTCCCCTGGGCACGGACTTCATGGCGCAGGCACACTCCGGCCTGGCCGATCTGATGGCTTCCGGAGATACCCCCCGGCCCTCTCTGATGACCTTGCTGGACGTGCTGGGCGGTCTGGTCGCGGCCGAGGGTCTACTCGCCGGCCTGCTGCAGCGCGAACAGACCGGTCGCGGGCTGCGCGTCGACACCTCTCTGCTCTCCGCCTCCACCGTCTTGCAGTACGAGGCGCTGGAGCAGCCCCGGAATCAGAAGGCGAGGGGATGCGGCGCGGCCATGCCTCCTCTGCTCGACGGCCCGTGGAAGACCGCCGACGGCTGGCTGGCCCTCTCGGCCCGCTCTCACACCGCGGTCGGACGCCTGTGCCGGTCGCTCGGCCTCGACCCCTCGGCCCCCGAAGAAGATCTGCGTGCCGAGCTGACCGTCCGGCTTGCGAAGAGGCCGACGGCGATCTGGACCGGCGAACTGGCCGCGGCGGGCGTCGCTTCGACCGAGGTCACCACCGATCTGCGGCAGCTGGACCGCAACCACGTCACCCGTCACGCCCTGGTCCGCGAAGAGTGCACGCTCGTCACCGCCCCCTGGAGGTTCGACGCATGACCACCGTCTTCCACGATCTTATACCCGCGGCCCTGCGCAACCACTGGGCCACGGAAGGCCGCTATCCGGGCAAGTCCCTGTTCGCGCTTTTCCAGGAGCACGCCCACAGCCGGCCGGACGCGCCCGCCGTGCTGGACGACCAGGGAACGATCACCTACGCGGAGCTGCTGCGGATGTCCCTGGGCCTGGCCCGGGCGCTCGCGGACGCCGGCACCCGCCCAGGGGAAGTCGTGGCGGTCAACCTGGCCAACGGGCGCCTCGCCTGCGCCGTCGACCTGGCCGTCGCCGCCCTCGGCGCGGTCGCACTCCCCTACCCTGTCGGCCGTCGCCGTCAGGACACCCTGTCCATGCTCAGCCGGTCCGGCGCCACCGCGGCGGTCATCACCCGGCACGTCGGTGGCACCGATTACGGACAGATGGTGCACGACCTCGCCCCTGAGCTCCCCGCGCTGCGCGAAATCTTCGTACTGGGAGAGCCGCTGCCGGGCATGCGCTCGCTCGACGCCGTTCTGTCCCGGCTGCCGGAGCCGCTGGACCCGGTGGCCGAGCCCCACCCGGACTCGGCCGCGCGCATTCTGGTCTCCTCGGGCTCCGAGGCCGAACCCAAGATGGTCGCCTACTCGCACAATGCACTGGCCGGCGGCCGCGGTGCGTTCGTCCGGTCGCTGGTGCGCGGCGACACACCGCCTCGCATCATGTTCATGGTGCCCCTGGCCTCTTCCTTCGGCTCTACGGGAACCTCGGTCACCTTGGCCGTGCTCGGCGGCAGTCTGGTCCTGATGCCCCGGTTCAGTGCCACCGAGGCGGTCGGCCTGATCGAGAAGCACCGGCCCACGCACATCATGGGCGTGCCCACGATGTTCCAGGAGATGCTGACGGACCCACGGCTTGTGCCCGAGTCCGCGGAAAGGGTCGACACGTCCTCGCTCACCGCGCTCGTCTGCGGTGGTGCCGGCGTGGACCCGAAGACCGTCGACGACTGTGTACAGGCGTTCGGCTGCGCGTTCGTCAACCTGTACGGCTCGGCGGACGGCGTGAACTGCCACACCCAGATCGAGGACGATCTCCACACCGTGCGGACCACGGCAGGCCGGCCCAACCCTGACGTCACGACCATCCGCATCACCGGCGAGGACGGCCGGGAAGTCCCGCACGGTCTGGTCGGCGAGATCTGGTCACGCGGCCCGATGAGCCCCCTGTGCTACGTCAACGCCCCCGAGCTGGACGCCCAATACCGCACGCAGGACGGGTGGGTGCGCACCGGAGACCTGGGACGAATCGACGAGACGGGCCGGTTGAACATCACCGGGCGCAAAAAGGAGATCATCATCCGAGCCGGCCTCAACATCAGCCCTGCCGAGGTCGAAGCCCTCGTGCACACTCACCCCGCCGTTCAGCACGCCGTCTGCCTCGGGATCCCTGACCAGCGGCTGGGCGAGCAGGTGTGCGTGTGGGTGGTGCCACGGCCGGGCAGCGAAGTGCCTGACCTCGACGAGCTGCGCCGATACCTCTACGAGGACCACGGCCTGGAACGGGCCAAGCTGCCGGAGCTCCTCGAGGTACGCGACGAGCTGCCGATCAGCCCCGCCGGGAAGGTCGACAAACACGCCCTCAAGGCCTCGATGAACCTGTCGGCGGCCGACCGATGAGCCGGTGCCGGGCTCCGGGCCCCCGCCGGGGCCCGGCACCTTTCCGCTCTCCGCACAACGCCTCCCCCACCCGACGAAGGGACTGCCAGATGAACAGGGCGGCTTCGCCCCACCTGCACGACGACACAACGCACGACCTGTTCGACCCTCCGGACCGCATACGCGAGCTGCGCGAGCAGACCCGGTCCTTCATCCGCGGAGAGGTGATTCCGGCGGAGACCGCCTTGAACGCCGGCGGACCGCGGGCTCAGGAGGTGCTGGACACCCTGCGGAGCAAGGCCCGGGCGAACGGTCTGTGGGCCCTGGCCCACCCGAGGGAGCTGGGCGGGCAGGCACTCTCACTGACCGACTACGCGCACATCGGTGAGGTGGCGGGCGAGTCCGAGTACGGACCCGCCGTCCTGGGATCCGAACACCTCCTCGATGCCCTCATGCTGTACCGGCACGCCAGGCCGGCCGTGCGTGAGCGATACCTGTCCCGGCTCGTCACCGGCGAGGTGGTGCCCTGCTTCGGCATGACCGAGCCCGGGCGCTCCGGGTCGGATCCCTCGCTGATGACCACGAAAGCCGAGCCCCACGGAAACGGCTGGTCGATCCGCGGCGGCAAGTGGTTCTGCCGCGCCGGCGGCGCCGACTTCATCACCGTCATGTGCCGCACCGAGTCCATGGGCATGCCGAACCGGCAGGCGTTCACCATGTTCCTCGTCCCCACGGACACCGAACACTTCACCATCACGAGGGAGTTGTCCGTACTCGGCACCGACGGCGGCCACCGCGAGGTCCGCTTCGACGGAGTGCACGTGCCGGACGATCACATGATCGGTGACCGTGGTGCCGGCTTCGCGGTGTCGAACGAACGGCTTGATCTCGGCCGCACCCTGCGTGCCGTTCACTGGCTCGGTCAGGCCAAGCGCGCCTTCGATCTGATGTGCCACCGGCTGCACATGCGGACCGCGTTCCGGGAGCCGCTGGCCGAGAAGCAGCTCTTGCAGCAGCACGTCTTCGACTCCTACACGGACATTCAATCCGCCCGCTCGCAGGTGCTGCGCGCCGCTGCGGCGGTGGACGCCGGTCGCGCGGCGTACATCGAGGTCGCCACGGCCAAGGTGCTGGGTGCCCGGGCTCTGGTCAACACGCTGGACCGGGCTGTGCAGGTCTACGGGGCGGAGGGGCTGATCGACGACACTCCGCTGAGCCGGATGTACCGGCAGGCGCGGGCGACCCGGATCTACGACGGGCCGGACGAGTTGCACACCCACATGGTGGCCAAGCGCCTGCTCAAGCGCTACGCGCCGGGCCCCGACACCATGGTGGACGTGTTCTGACCCAGCTGTCGTAGCAACGCCGAGAAGAGGAAGTAGTCGCCCCACACCAGCTCGTTGGCCACGGCAGTGCCCGACGCCATGTCGTAGCAGCCGTCCAGCAACATGCCGGCGGGGGGCGCCCCGGCACCGGTGCCCGGCAGCGTCAGGTGCCGGGTCACCAGCGCGTCGAGCAGCCGGGTCGCTGCCGCCCGGTACGCCGCGCTCCTGGGCTCGTCCACCGCACCGGCCAGGAGGAGCATGGCCTCGGCCGCGATGGCGGCGGCGGAGGTGTCCCTGGGGCCGGACGGATCGGTGAAGCTCCATGGCGGCACGCCACCACCGGTTCTGCCCAGCCAGAGATCGGTGGCACGGCAAGCCGCGTCTCGAACGTCCCGGGCGAGTCCGTCCTCGGTGAGCCCGGCCGCGACAGCGAACGCCAGCATGCCCCAGGCCTGGCCGCGCGGCCACTCCCCCGCCGTCACCGCGTGGGCGCGACCGCCCGGGACGGCGGACGGGCGCACCGCGGCGCCCCTGTCCAGGCAGTGCTCGAGCACTGTGGCGATGTGCTGCCGCGCATACGTGATCCACTGCGGGTGTCCGTAGGCCCGGCCGGCCCATGAGAGCAACGCGACCACGGCGCCGGCCGTGTCCACGGAGAGCGTTTGCGCTCCGAGCGGGCCACGCCCCAGGGCGGTCCCGGCGGGTATGAACCGCTGGTGTACATCCCAGGCGCCCGCCAGGGCCGCCGCGCCCTCCCGCGCAACCGACGCCGCATCGGTCTGCCCGCACAACAAGTGCCCCTGAGCGGCTCCGTACCAGAAGGTGAAGGCCCGGGTGTCGGTGTCGTCCCCCACCCTCTCGCGCAACCGGGCAGTGCATGCGCCGGCCCGCTCACGGTCTTCCTCCTCGCCCGAGCGTGCGGCCACCAGCCAGAGCAACCCGGCCCAGAAGCCCCCGGCCCACGAGCCGCGCCGTGTGGTCGTCCAGCGGCCGGTGGACGGATCGGCGTGGAGAGGGAAGCGGTCTCCCACCTCGGCGGCCGTCATGCGGACCCGTCGGAGCATCAAATCCACGGCCTCTTCACGCCCGGTGTCCCGAGCCCCGGGCCACCCCGTCATGGGCGCACCGCCCGGCGTACCCGCAGCCCGCACAGGACGGAGGTCAGGAAGGCAACGCCCACCAGAGCCCAGCCTGCCGGATAGCCTCCGCCGGTTTCGATCAGCTGCCCGAAGCCGATGGGGCCTACGACGAACCCGCCGAAGAAGCCCATGGAGACCAGGGCCGAGGCATGTCCGGTGGCCCCGAAGGCCGGGCTGCGGACCACCGCGACCATCGAGACGGCGTTGGCCGCTACAGCCGACCCGCCGAGACCGATCGCTCCGATCCAGACCAGCGGCGGCAGCAAGTCGGCGAGGGGCATCAGGATCACGAAGCACGCGGCCGCTCCCGCCAGGAACAGCAGCGGCGTCGACACATCGGTGAGGCGGCCGCTGAAGCGGGTCCACACCACGCGCGCGACGATGCCCGCGGCGCCGATCGCCGCGATGAGCGCGCCGGAAGCCCGTTCGCCCATACCCAGTTCTTCGTGAGCATAGAGAGGGAGATAGGTGTTGAGCGCGGCCATTCCCGTACCGATGCCCAGGGAGTAGACGATGAGCCAGCCCGCGGCCGCGTTGGGCGCCTTGGGCAGCAGGGCCCCCGCGGACCGTTCGGTTTTCGGCCGGTCATGCGGCAGCACAGCGGCCGTCAGCGCGGCGACCAGCGCCACGGGGACCACGAGGGCAAGAGCGGTCCGCCACGAGGTCGCCGCCGCCAGTGAGGGCATGACCAGCCCCGCGACGAACGCCCCTACCTGGACCCCCGACTGCTTGACCCCGACGGCCGCCGCCCGCCGGTCGGGTGGCAGATGAGCGGCGATGAGCCGGTTGGTGGCGGGGTTGGCGAAGGCCTGGGCGGCTCCCGCGAGCAGCAGGGCGAACAGCAGCCAGCCGTAGGTGCCTCCCGCGGAGAGGACGGCGAACGCCGCCGCCACGGTGACCAGCAGTGCCACCAGAGCCCATCGTCCCCCCAGGAGGTCCGTGATGTGCCCGGTGTAGAGGGACAGGAGGGAGGCGGCACCGAAAGCGAGAGCCGTCAGCGTCCCCAACTGGGAGCGTGTGATGTCGAGTTCATCGAGCAGCAGTGGGCCCAGGGCGCCCAGCGCAAAGAGCACGAACATCGCGAGGCCCATGCTTCCCGTGAGAAGCGACACCAGCCCTCTGGGCGCCCCTTCCTTCCGCTGGGCAACGCCTGTCGCCGACTGTCCGGCCATGCCGCCTCCCCCAACTCCACTGCTGTGTAGTATTACTCTAGATAGTAGCTCCAATGAACGGATGGTGCAGGCGTGGCAGGAAAACCCGGGGTCAGGCGTCAGCGAGCACAGGAGACCAGGAAGCGCATGCTCGACGCCGCGCTTCGTCTCTTCATCGAGCACGGCTACAACGGCACCACGATCGATTCGATCGCCCGAGAGGCGAAAGTCGCCGTCCAGACCATCTACTTCAACTTCGGGAACAAGCAGACGATCCTCAAGGAGCTCGTCGACGTGCGGGTGGCCGGCGACGACGAGCCGGTGCCGACCCTGGAGCGCCAGTGGGTCAGTGACGCCATCCGGGCCGAAGACGTGTCCACACAGCTGCGGCACCAGGTGGCGGCGGCCCGGGAGATCTACGAGCGTGTGGGCGAACTGCTGGAGGTGCTGCGCACCGCGGCGTCGTCGAACGAGGACGTGGCCCCTCTGTGGGCCCGTAACAAGCAGCAGCGATTCGAAGTCCAGGCACAGCTGATGAAGGCCCTGGCCGAGAAGCGTCCACTGCCTCCGGGGCTCACGCTGGACCGGGCCGTCGACATCGCCTACGGCCTGCTGGGCCCCGAGATGTACCACCTGCTGGTGACCGAGCGGGGCTGGACCTCCCAGCAGTGGGCCGACTGGGTGCACTCCGCCCTGTGCCACCACCTCATCGGAGAGCGCTGACACACGGCGCTCGACGACCGACCGCTCAACCCAAGGGATCGGGGCCGCCCTCACACACCGCGGCGTCCGGCGGCCCGACGCCGGACGCGTCCGAGAACGGCGGGGCGGTGACGCGCCGGCGCCCGCCCAAGATCCTTAAGGGGAGAGAGCCCATGGCTCTTTCGGCACAGACCCGCCCCGAGCCCGGTGGCCAGACACCGCCGGCCCCGCCTCATGGCCGTCTCGCGGCGCTCGCCCGGCTGCTCGTACGCCGCAAAGCACCGGTCTTCCTGTTAGTCGCGGCCCTCTCCGTAGCCGCTGCCCTCTTCGGCGCGGGGGCGGAGAAGCATCTGTCCAGCGGTGGATACACGCCCGAGAATTCGGAATCCGCCCGCGCCGAGAGGCTGCTGGAAGAGCGATTCGGCGCCGGTGCCCCCAACATGGTCCTGCTGGCCGACGCGAAGGCGCAGGTGGAGGAAACGGCAGCAGCCAGGGCCGGGCGAGAGCTCACCGAGCAGATCCGCTCATCCGCAGGCGTGGTGTTCGCGGAGTCGTTCTGGACCACGGGTGATCCCTCACTCCGCTCCAAGGACGGCCGCTCGGCGCTGGTCCTGGTCAAACTCGCCGGCGACGAGGACCGGGCCACGCGCAGGGCACACGATCTCCTCCCCCGCATCACCGGAGCCCAGGGGCCGCTGACCGTCACCGCCACCGGGCAGGCACCGGTCAACGATCTGCTGGAGAAGCAGAGCGCGGAGGACCTGACCCGCGCCGAGCTGCTGGCGGCGCCGCTGACCCTGCTCATCCTGCTGGCCGCGTTCGGTTCCCTGGTCGCGGCGTCCCTGCCGATGCTGGTGGGCATCGTGTCCGTCGTCGGCACGCTCGCCGTCCTGCGACTGCTGGCCTCCGTCACCGACGTATCGCTCTTCGCGATGAACGTCACCACTGCCCTCGGCTTCGGGCTCGCCGTCGACTACAGCCTGTTCATCGTCACCCGCTACCGCGAGGAGCTCGCCGGCGGGCGCGACGTGCGGGAGGCCGTCGCCGAGAGCCTGCGCACGGCGGGCCGAACGGTGCTCTTCTCCTCGCTCATCGTCGCCCTCTCGCTCGCCGCGCTGCTGGTCTTCCCCGTCTATTTCCTGCAGTCCCTGGCCTACGCGGGCATCGCGGTGGTCCTGCTGGCGGCCCTGGCGACCTTACTGATCATGCCGCCGGTACTCGCCGTCATCGGCCGGCGCATCGACCGGCTCGATCTGTTCGCTCCCCTGCGCCGGCGTTTGCCGGGCGCCCGGCCGGACGGCGTGGGCGTCTGGCACCGGCTGTCAACCAGCGTGATGCGCCGCCCCGTGCTGACCGGCGGAGCGGTGGTCGTCCTGCTCCTTCTTCTGGCAGTACCCTTCGGCCATGCCCGGTTCGGCCTGACCGACGACCGGATCCTTTCGCGGGACAGCAGCGCCCAGGTAGCCGCCGATGCGATCCGCAGCGACTTCTCCGGCGCTTCCACCGCTCCGGTGACCGTCGTCCTCCCGGACCTCGATCCCAAGGCCCAGGAGTCACGACTGAAGGAGTACGCCATCGCGATCTCGCGTGTCGAGCACACCAAACGCGTGGACAGCGCATTGGGGAGCTGGGCCGCGGGCAAGCTCGTCGCGCCCCCCGGAGAGACCTCGGCCCTCTACACCGGCGGCAAGGGCACATGGCTTTCGGTGGTCTCCACCGTCAACCCCAACTCGGCCGCGGGCGAGGACTACGCGCGAGCCGTACGCGCGGTGGAGGCGCCGTCCCGCGCCCTGGTCGGCGGCGAGGCGGCATCACTCGTGGACACCAAGGCGGCACTCGCCGACCGGATCCCCTGGGCAGCCGCGCTCATCGTGCTGAGCATGCTCGTCCTGCTCTTCCTCTTCTCGGGCAGCGTCGTCATTCCGCTCAAGGCCCTGGTGTTCAATCTGCTGAGCCTCACGGCCTCGTTCGGGGCCATGGTCTACGTCTTCCAGGACGGTCATCTCAAGTGGCTGGTGGGTGACTTCGTTCACACCGGGCAGCTGGAGGTCACCGTCCCGCTTCTGATGCTGTGCGTGGCCTTCGGCCTCTCCATGGACTACACCGTCTTCCTGCTCTCCCGTATCCGCGAGGAGTACCTGACCACCGGGGACAACACCCGTGCGGTGGTCTTCGGCATGGAGCACACCGGCCGCCTGATCAGCGCCGCCGCCGCGGTCGTGGCCACGGTTCTGGCTGCTCTCGCCACCTCACAACTCAGCCTGCTCAAGCTCCTGGGTGCCGGCCTGGCTCTCGCCGTCCTCGTCGACGCCACCCTGGTACGAGGCATCCTCGTGCCGGCCTTCATGAAGCTCATCGGCCGCGCGAACTGGTGGGCCCCGGGTCCACTGCGAAAGCTGCACAACAAGGCGGGTCTGCACGACAGTTGATGATGCGGTTACCACAAGGCTCCGTCAGATCAACTTGACTAGAGTGTTCAACTAGAGCGAGAATACAGTCAGTTCTCGGAGGTGCGCCCGACCACACCCACCACACCGCGCACCCCGGAACAACAGGGGGTTTCTCGATACGGAGATCGTCCGGTCGATCACTCGCACGATTGCGCACCCTTGCGCCGACCGGCTCCGTCATCGCGTCGCAACGGGGGTTCTCGCATGGCGGCCGTCAGTCCGCAGCACCACATTTTCGTCTTCTCCATAGGAAAGCGCGCGGCCTTCCACACGGCCGTGCTCCATGCCCTGTCCGACCTGACCGACGACTCGGAGCGCCGTCTGGTCACAGCCTGTCCCGACCGGACGGCCGCGCCTCGGCACCGCACTCCGGCACACCCTTCGATCCCCGCATACGCGGGGATCGTGGCCAAGGCTCGCCGGTTCCTCAACGGCGCCCTCCCGGCAGCGGACGTGCACCTCGTCACCGCCGACACACCGGCCCGCGCCGCCCGTACGGCGGGAGCACTGCCCATCGAGCCTGCGGGCGCGGAGTCCATCGCGCTCGTACTCCTCGACGCGGAGGGTGCGGGCCTGAGCACCGCACCGTTCGAAACCTCCGTCGCCGACGCCCTCGAGGCACTGACCGCCGCACTGCCCGAACGCCTGCGCGACGGCCTCGGGGCGCGCCGGACCGCCGTCTACACCGAGAGCACCGGGCATGAGGTCCATGTGGCACGGCCCTACCTCTTACGCCACATGCCGGACGACCGCTCGGCCCTCGCCGCGGACATCGTGTGTCTGTTCACGGACGGCATACAGCACCTGCTCACGGGATCGGCGCTGCGCGCCGCCTCCCGAGGAAACCTTTCCGCATTGGCCCGCTCCCTCCACGGCTTCCTCACCGAACAGGCGGGAGCATCCTGGGGGCTGCACTACTACACCGGTTCCGTCGTCTCCTCTCTCATCCGGGACCTCGACCTCCTCGCGGCGGAGTCCGGCAATCCCGTCCTGCGCGGCCCGAGCGAACACAGCCTCGCCTGCGGTGCGCTGGCGCGCTGGCAACTCGACGAGGCGCCGTTCGTCATCGTCGTCACCAGCGGCATGGTCGACGAGTTCCGCGGCACCCTGGCCAACCTCAGGGATGCCCGCGCCCGGGGATTCATCGTCTGCGCCGACTCACCCGTCTCGGCCTGGTACCCCTTTCAGGGCACTGTCCACGGTGCCGAGGACTCGCGGACCGTGCTCGCAGCCCGGGGCATCCCCCATGTGTATCTGGACGATCCGGACCGGCTGGAGGCCGGCCTGGCCGAGGCCCGTGCCGCCTACGCGCAGGACCGCGGACCGGTCGTCCTGCTCACAACCCCTGCCGTGCTGGACGCCACGGCGGTTCCCGAACCACCCACCACCGATCAAGACACACCCCGTGCACCGGTACTCGATGTCCGGGAGGACACTCTCGCCCCGGTCATGGACATCATCAACCAGGGACCCAGCAGACTGCTGTGGCAGTGCGGGCACCTGAATCATGAGGAATCCGGCCTCGTCCACGACATCGCCCGGCGGGCAGGGATAGCGCTGGCCGACTCGCTGACCCGGCCGGGCAGCGTCGCCAAGTACCGTGGCGGCCACGTGGTGGACGCATACCTGGGAACCCTCGGGCTGTACGGCTTCTCCGCACGCGTCCATGACTTCCTTCACCACGGCGGCAGGCTCCGTCCCCGCAGCGACCAGTGCCTGTTCTTCCTCAAGAGCCGCATCGGCGAATCCGCCACGCCCTTTTCTCGACGCGTCCTGCAGCGCTCCCTGCGCATCGTGCAGGTCACCCGGGAACCGGAGCACCTGGCTCCGTTCGCTGATCACCCCGTGCTCTCCGATGCCCATGCCTTCCTCCGCGCCGTACGGGAACGGCTGGACGTGGACCCGGACGTTCTCGCCGCGCGAACCGAGGCCATCGCCCGTACCCGGGACAGCGCCTCCGACGCCGTGCACGAACTTCCCGTGCTGCCGATGAGCGCCAACTACTTCTTCCGGCAGTTGCACCTGGTGCTCGACCACCTCATCTCGAAGGAGGGCTACACCTACACCGGCGTGTACGACGTGGGCCGCGGCGGCCTGTCCGCCGTGCGCAACCTTCCCAGGACGGGCCCCGGCTTCTCCGGTTGGTACGGGCGCGCGCTGATGGGCGACGCGCTCCAGGCTGTTCCCGCCATCGCGCTCACCCGCGACGACAACGTCCTCGCGTTCATCGGCGACGGCGCCTCGGCACTGGTGCCCGACATCCTGCCCACACTCGTCCAGCAGGTGTGCCTGTACGGGCAGCGGCTCCGGCGCAACCTCACCGTGTTCCGGCTGATCGACGGCGGGCACTCCGTGATCCGTACCTACCACGAAGGCCGGTCGGGCGCTGACTTGAGCCGGCAGACACAGGTGCTGCACCTGCTCGACCCGGAATGGACCAGGTCCTTCGGCGAGCTGACCGTCCACCACCGCCATGTCAACGACGTCGATCCCGCCACTGTGCGTGCGTGGCTGCGGCAGCCGGCGACTGTCAACCTCTGCTCCGTGCTGCTGTCCCACAACAACGAGGGAGACGGCCTCAGTCTGCTGTCCTCCCACGGCTGGCAGCGCGACGAGCTGTCCGATCTGACCTTCGCCGTGATCCGGGCCGGGCAGCGAACCACCTCTGCCACCGCGGGTTCGTAGACCCTCGCGACTCGACCCGGCCTCCTTCCGATCCACCGACACCGGAGCGATCCGTGACCACGTTCGGCTTCCTCGCGCACCCGGTCAGCACCGGACACCGCAATCAAATCCGCGGGCTGGACCTCTTCACCCGTCTCTTGGACGACCACCGCGGCATCAAACGCCCCCCGGGGCCGCGCCACAGCATCCCCTTCCCGCTCTTCGGCTCGGTCACCTCGGCCACCGGAGCCCGCTGCGAAGGCGAGATCCGCTATCTGTCGTACACCGCGGAACAGATGCTGCGCCGCCCCACGACCGCTCGGGCCATGGTCGCCGCCGAAGCCTCGGCCCTACGCGACCGGGGTGCTCAGCTCATCGGGCTCGGGGGCGCCACGTCCATCGTCGGTGACCGCGGCCTGTGGACCGCACGCACGGTGGGCACCCCGGTCACCAGCGGCAATTCCCTGACGGCCTACGCCACTCATCAGGAACTGCTGCATGTGGTCCGGCTCCTGGACCTGTCCCCCGAGCACACCCGGGTCGCCGTCCTGGGCTACCCCGGCTCGATCGGCCTGGCCGTGACGAAACTGCTCCTGGCCGACGGCTTCCCGCTCGACCTGGTGTGCCGCCAGGTCAACCGTTCTCCCGACAGACTCCTCAGGCACCTGGAGCCTTCCGCGCACCAGCAGGTGCGGCTCGTGGACAGCGTCGACCAGTGCACCGCGGACACCCGCCTGTTCGTCTGCGCCTCCTCCGTCGGAGGCCTCGTGCATCCCGAACGACTGGCCCCCGGCAGCATCGTGATCGACGTGGCGCTCCCCCGCGACGTGACCGCGCCGCCGCCCGAGGGACACGACGTCCTGATCGTCGACGGCGGCCTGGTCAGTGCCGGGGACGACGTCACGGTGGGCGACGGTTCGCTGCCCGGCCCGACGCGGCAGCTCAACGGCTGCCTGGCCGAGACCATGGTGCTGGCGTTGGAAGGCCGTGCCGAATCGTTCTCCCTGGGCCGCGAACTCAACATCGGACACGTCCACGCCATCGGCGAGCTCGCGGCCCGGCACGGCTTCTTCCCCACACCGCTCGCCTCCTTCGGCCGACCGGTGCGGGAGGAGGCGATCGCCCGGCTGGCCCGGTACTTCCGGGGGCCCGGCCGCCCGGCGGACACCGGCACGAAGGACATCGCCGCGGCGACCGAACGGCGGTTCCGCGAGAGAGTGAACCCGCCGATGGCCCGGCTGTTCGGCGCGCACGGCATGGACCGGGTCTTCACCCGCGGCCGCGGATGCACCCTGACCACCGCCGACGGCGCCGAGTATCTCGACTTCGTCGCCGGATACGGCTGCCTCAACCTCGGCCACAACCACCCCCGGGTAACAGAACGCCTGCGGCAGTTCCTCGACCACGGTTCGCCCACCTTCATCCAGTACGTTTCGATGCCCGCGCAGGCCGCCGAGCTGGCCGAACGGCTCAGTGAGGTGTCCCCCGGCCGGCTGGAGCGCGTCTTCTTCAGCAACTCCGGTACGGAGGCGGTGGAGGCCGCGCTCAAGGTCGCCAGGGCCGGCACCGGGCGGACCCGTCTCGTCCACGCCGACAACAGTTACCACGGCAAGACACTCGGCGCGCTGTCGGTCACGGGGCGCTTGCGGCACCGGAAACCCTTCGGACCACTGCTGCCGGACACCGTCGCCGTCCCCTATGGGGACATCGAGGCATTGAGGGCGGTCATCGACGGGGCAGCGGCGTTCATCGTCGAACCGGTCCAGGGTGAAGGGGGAGTCGTCCTGCCGCCACCCGGTTACCTCAAGGAGGCGCGCGAACTGTGCCGCCGGGCCGGAGCAGCCTTCATCCTGGACGAGATCCAGACCGGTCTGGGCCGCACGGGCGCGCTGTTCGCCGCCGAGCACGACCAGCTCGACCCCGACGTCCTGTGCATAGCCAAGTCCTTGTCGGGCGGACTGGTGCCCATTGCGGCGACACTCTGCCGGAGCGAGCTGTGGGACGAGGCCTACGGCAGCAGTGAGCGCGCGATGCTTCACTCCTCGACGTTCGGCGGCGGAAACTTCGCCGCGGCGGCCGGTCTCGCCACCCTGGACGTCCTGGCCGAGGAGAAGCTGCCCCAGCACGCCCGTACCGTCGGGGAGCACCTTCGCCGCTCGCTGAGCGAGGCCTGCGCACCGTACGGCTTCGTCAAGGAAGTGCGCGGCATCGGACTGATGAACGCCATCGAGTTCGACGGTGACTTCTCCGGAGCCGTCCGCTCGGCGACGGACGAACTGCTCACCCGCCTCCCCGGCGACCTGCGCGCGCTGACCGACACGCTGCCGGACGAGCTGCGCACCGCTCTGTCCCGCGCCGGGACCGCCCTGGAGACCACCATCGGCGATCTCATGAGCCTGCGCTTCGTCAGCGCCCTGGCTCGCGACCACAACATCCTCACCTTCGTCACCGCCAACCACAACCGGGTCATGCGGATCCAGCCGCCGCTCATCCTCGACACCGCTGAGGCGGACCGGTTCGTCGCCGGCGTCGCAGCCGTCTGTCACGACCTCGCCCTCCATGCCGACCTGGATGTCTGGCGCCCCGCGCACAACACCCCTCAGAGGAGCATCACGCCATGAGCACGAACACCGAGAGCATCCGGCAGCAGATCGTCACCTACATGGTGGACCGGCTGGGCATGGAGCCGGAGGAGATCACCCTCACTGCCCGTTTCAAAGAGGACCTGGAACTGGACTCGCTGGACATGGTCGAACTCGTCACCATCCTGGAAGGCGAACTCGGCACGGAGGTCGACGACCAGGCCGCCCAGACGCTGACCACACTCGGCGATGTGCTCGCGTTCATCGAGAGCCGGAGCACCGCCGACGGGACCGCGGCATGACCGCCCGCCGTGTCGTCGTCACCGGTCTGGGCCCGGTGACCGCGATCGGTGTCGGCTCCAAGGAATTCCACGCGGCCCAGTTGGACTGCCTCAGCGGCATCACCACCATCAGCCGCTTCGACGCCACCGGTCTGCCCGCACGGATCGCGGCCGAAGTGGACCTGCCGGAAGAGCTGGTGCTCTCCCGGCGGGAGGTGCAGGCGACCGACCGATGTACCCAGCTCGCCGCCGCGGCAGTACAGCTGGCGCTGCGGGACAGCGGCATCGATCTCGACACGGAGGACAGGAGCCGGGTCGCGGTGTCCATCGGCACCGGCTGCGGAGGAGCGGAGAGCATCGAACAGAACTCCCGCGCCTTCATCGAACGGGGTCTGACCGCCCTGACAGCCAGATTCGTTCCCATGTCCATGGCCAACAGCACCGCATCCTGGATAGCCATCCGCTACGGGCTCACCGGCCCCTGCGCCACCCCGGTCACGGCCTGTGCCAGCGGCTCGGACGCACTGGTCGCCGCCCATCAAATGATCACTGCCGGCGAGGCCGACGTGGTCCTCGCAGGCGGGACGGAGGCACCGCTCACGCCCGTCATCGTCGGGGGCTTCGCCCGGATGAAGGCACTGTCCACACGGAACGAAGCCCCCGAGCGGGCCAGCCGGCCGTTCAGTGCCGACAGGGACGGGTTCGTGCTCGGTGAGGGCGCGGCCGTCCTGGTCCTGGAAGAGGCCTCACACGCGGCAGCGCGCGGCGCCACGCCCTTGGCGGAGTTCAGCGGCTACGGACGCTCCTGCGACGCCTTCCACGTCGTCGCGCCCCGCCCGGACGGCGCGTGCGCGGCCCGGGCCGTGACAGCAGCCATGCGCTCGTCCGGGCTCAGCGCACGGGACATCTCCTACGTCAACGCCCATGGCACTGGCACCGCCTTCAACGATGCGGCCGAGGCCCAAGCGCTGAACTCCGCTCTGGGCAAGGACGCCTCCGGCATTCCCGTGTCCGCCACCAAGTCGATGACCGGCCACGCACTGGGCGCCGCGGGCGCGATCGAAGCCGTGGCCGGGGTGCAGGCCATCATGCACGGAGTGCTGCCTCCCACCGCGAATCTCGACGAGCCGGATCCCCGGCTAGACCTCACCGTCATCGGCCGGCAGCCCGTCAAGGCCGATGTCACGGCCGTTCTCTCGAATTCGTTCGCCTTCGGCGGCCACAACGTCGTTCTAGCCCTCACCCGCCCGTGACTCCACGCACTGCTCCGCCCATGACTCCGCCGAGGGAGAAGAGAACATGAGCACCGAGTTCGACGCGATCGTCGTGGGTGCGGGCTTCGCGGGCGTGACCGCGACACGAGAACTGTGCTCCCGGGGACGGAGAACGCTGCTGCTCGAGGCACGTGACCGTCTCGGCGGACGCACATGGACCGACGACTTCGCGGGACGCCGCATCGAGCTCGGCGGGGCATGGATCCACTGGAACCAGCCTCACATCTGGGCAGAGCTGACCCGTTACGGCATACCCGTCGTCACCGACGCCGAGCCCGAGGAAGCTCTGGCACCCACGGAGGAGGAACCGCTGGCGCTCCCGGCCGACGATGTCCTCTCCATGGTCAGCGACCTGCTCAACAAGGTCTTCAAAGGAGCCGACACCTACTTTCCCCGGCCTTACGATCCGCTGTTCCGCGAGGACCTGCTGGCAGAGTTCGACAGCTTGTCGCTGGCCGACTGGCTGAAGCGAACGAACCTCACCGCCGAGGAGCGGAACATGGTCACCAGCGCCCTGTCGACGGAGCTGGGAGGCTCCGCCGACCGGGGAGCAGCGTCGATGCTGGCCCAGTGGTGGGCCCTGGGCGGACTGGACCGGAACGGCTACCACTCCCTCGTCAGCCTGCGCCCCGAGCCGGGCACGCTCGCGGTCTTGGAGGCCATGCTGGCCGATGCCCGGCCCGAAGTGCGTCTGAACACGCCTGCCGCGGCGATCAGCGACGATGGCGCGCGCGTCCACGTGACGACCCGGGCAGGTGAGCGTTTCTCGGCCGGCACAGTGGTGGTGGCGGTGCCGGTCAACATGTGGCCACTGATCGACTTCTCGCCCACGCTGCCCGACGCGCACGCTGCCGCGGGGGCCATGGGGATCGGGGTGCCGAACAGCATCAAAATGTGGCTCCACATCAAGGGTGGGCCCGGGCGGTTCATGGCGCAGGGCGCCGAAGGTTCCCTCCTGTCGACCCTGCTGCCCCACTGCGAACTCGGCGACGGCGAGCTCGTGACCGGGTTCAGCGTCCACCCCGCATTCGACATCGCCGAGGCCTCGGAGGTCGGGAAGGCCCTGCGACACCTCGTGCCGGACGCCGAGCTCATCGACTACCGCGCCCACGACTGGGGCCGCGACGCCTTCTCGCAGGGTGGCTGGGGAATCCGGCGTCCCGGCCAGCTGACCACGCTGCACCGAGGGCTGCAGGAGCCCCACGGCCGGATCGTCTTCGCCGGTGCGGACATCGCCGGTGGGTGGGCCGGCTGTATCGACGGAGCCGTGGAATCAGGGCTGCGCGCCGCCCGGCAAGCGGCAGGGGTTACAGCCCCTCACCGAGGACCCTGACAGCCTGGTCGAGAGACGCCGGCATCAGGTGACGGCGGATCTTGAACGTCGGCTGGATGCTCGAGTGACCCATCCACTCCGCGACGTCAGTGACAGGGATACCTCGGGAGAGACCGTTGGAGGCAAAGTAACCGCGCCTCGAGCAAGGTGGCTTGTGATACCCGCACGCTTCCTGCCTGAGCCCAGCGGCGGCCGGCCGCCGCCAGGCGACGCCGCGCATGCGGACACCGTCCGGCTGAGTGAACGGCCGCACAGCGGCAGTGAGCGACTCCGGGGCACGGTGGGCGATATGCGGGGTGGCCTGGTCCAGGAGGAACCGCAGGGGCCCCGAGCCGAGGATGAAGTCCGCCGCGTCCCGGGCATCGCAGCCCCAGTCCTGCGGCGCCTCCACCGGGGCGACGGTCACGCCCCGGAAGCCGGCACCGCCCAGGACGTCGTGGATGCGGTCCGGGTCGGCGAAGGAGAACATGCTGGGCTCGTCGGCGCCGGCATGGAAATACGGCATGGGCAGGTGCTCGCGCAGGACGCCGACCGCCCGCACCCAGTCGTTGTCGCCGGCTCGGCCGTCGTGACGAAGGCGAGTCGCCCGCCAGGTCGCAGGGCGCGGCGGATGTTGCCGATGGCAGCGACGGGGTCGGCGAAGAACATGATGCCGAACCGGCTGATGGCAACGTCGAACTCACCCTGCGGGATGTGGTGGTCCTGGGCGTCCCCCTGCTCGAAAGTGAGGTGTGCAAGCCCCTCGCGATCGGCGAGTTCGCGGGCGAGCCGGAGCTCGGGGCCGGACAGATCGAGGCCGAGCACCCGCCCGCCTGCCGCTCGGCGCCCGGCCAGCCGTGAGGTCTGGCCCGCGCCGCAGCCGATGTCCAGCACACGCTCGCCGCTGCGTAACCCCGATGCCCCCGAGGAAGCCCGCTTGCGGCAGGCGCTACCAGGGCGGAGAGGACGCGGAGTTGCGGGCGTTCTCCGTGCCGAGGGTGCCTCATGGGCATGCGGCTTCACAAGCGTTCGGCCGGAGACGGCACGGAGGCTCGGCCTGGGGCAAGTAGTACAAGCTACCTCAGGAGCTGGTATAGCGAGGCGACGAGTTGTAGTAGGCGAGGACCCCCGCAGCCATTTCGTCCACTCCGGAAATAAATTCCCGAACCTCTGCATGCTTCCCCAGTTCGGAATTTGCAATCTCGGCAGCAAGACCTGTGTAGCGGGCGCAAGCTTGTTGGTAGATACGATGCACTGATCCGACGGCATCCACGAGAGGGCATTTTTCCATCTTGGCTGTGATGACGACGAGATTCTCCTCGTAATTTCCGTGAGCGAGCTCTTTGCGGAGAGTAAGTATGTCCTGTGCGGCAACATGCCGCTCCGAATCAGCCCGAACGAGGTCTTGAAGCAAGTCATGATCACGCACGTCTCCGATGTCGACACCTCGGCTAATCTCTACGAATAACCAAGCCATTCGCATGCCGAGACAGCGGGTGCGCAGGCGGATGTAGTCTTGGACGTCGTCGAATCCTCGCTCGACGGCCAGGCGGCCGGCCATGCCTAGACATCCTTGTAAATAGTCAATCATAGCATCGGACAAACGTTGCATGTGAGATGCTGAGAGATGCTCGGCCAGCCGTCTCCACACATGCGAGAAAATAGGGCCCCAGCGGGAATCGAGAGCGGTGTGAAATTCATTCTGCGCTTCAGCTAGCCAATCTTCCAGCGCTGGCAGGTTAGCCTGATAAGAGCTGTCTATTTCGTCATCACGCAGGCTCACGATGACGGTGACGGCAGCGACCGCCCAACAGCTCCGACGGTCTCCGGCTGGCCACATCAGGCTTGCACCCAGGGGCAGGTCGTACTCTTTCAATCGCCTCGCCTGTTCAGGCGTAAAAAGGCCGTGAGAGAACAGCCAGTGATGGAACTCTTCACGGACCGACTCATGGAATGGGTTTTTCCGGACAGGGCATGGCGGTCGCAGGGCGGGAAGCTGCGCGCCATCCAAATCGGCTAGGGTGAAGGCTTGTTTTTCCATGGTCACCGTCCGGATCAGGAAATTTCGGTACCCTTGGTGTGATTCTCGGGGGCGAGAGTGCAGATCAAATAACAAGTGGTCACAACGTGCGAAGTTTCGGCATACTCGCGGTCGCTTCATTTCCCTTGGAGTGACGTGTGACTGCGAATTCCAAGAGGTCGGTCAGGTCCTGGTGAGCGGATGGATCCAACTCGAGTTGACCGAGCTCGCGCAGGGCGTAGGTGAGGTGCTTCTGTATCTCTTGTTCGGCTGTTGCCCGGCCGCCGAGTTCTTCGATCATCTCGGCGGCCTGGTTCATACCGGCCTCGTCGAGGTCGGGTCTCGCCAGGAGGCGAGCCAGTTCCCGTGCCGCCGGATGGTCATTCTTGAGGGCCGCGATGATCGGGAGAGTGTGCTTGCGCTGGCGTAGGTCCTGGAATCCCGGTTTGCCGACCAGGGTGGTGTCGCCCCAGATGTTTTCCAGGTCATTGGTGGCTTGCCAGGCGGCTCCCGCGTGGTGTGCGGCCCTGCGAAGGCCCTCGGCGGTGCTTTCCGGCCCGCCGGCCAGCAGTGTGCTGGTGGCGGCGGCCACTCCCAGGAGCTCGCCTCCTTTGATGGCGCAGATGTCCATGTATTCGTTGAGGGCGATGTCGGTGGCTGCTGTGCGGTCGAAGGTGGCTTCGCTGGCCGCTGCGTGGATGATCCGGCTCATGGAGGTGTTGAGTTCGGTCACGGCCTTCAGGGCCATGTCCGGCTGCGGAACCTTGAGGAGCTCCTCGATGGCGGCGGTCCACAGGGCGTCGCTGGCGATGAGGGAGGTTCCGGTGCCGAAGACGACCCAGGCCGCAGGCCGTCCGCGGCGGATGGCGTCACGGTCGATGATGTCGTCGTGCAGGAGAGAGAGGTTGTGGAGGAGTTCGACGGCGACGGCAGCAGGAAGGACCGCTTGAGGGTTCGCGCCGCAGGCCTCCGCGGCGAGCATCGCCATGCATGCCTGTAGCGAGCGGCTTCCTCTGCCCTTGATGGCCTTGCCTTCGGCGTCGTACCAGCCGAAGTAGTAACCGCTGACCTTCGCGAGGTCAGGATGCAACCGGCTGACCGCCAGCTCCAAGGAAGGGCGGACGAATTCGCGGGCGCGGGTGATCACTGCGGGGACGGGAGGGATCTCTGTGGTGTGATCCGTCATGAGTCGATAGCTTTCCGGGCGGATATGCGCATGTAGTTGACGTGGTCGTTGCGGTAGCCGTCCAGGTAGTGTTTCTCGATGCCGGTGGCGAGACTCGAGTGACTGCGTAGTTCCCAGTAGGGCGTGGCGGATCGAGTGAGGTCATCGATTTGGTAGGGAATGAGCCGCGAGTTGAGGAGAGCTCGCAGGTAACTGCTGCGGCGGTGGGTATGGCAGTGGTAGTGCCGGTCGATCGCTTCGGATTCCGGATTGTGCGGCGCGACGGCGTCGTTGATGCACCACGTCAGCAGGACGTAGCGGCCGCCGGGCTTGAGAAGTCGGGTGAACTCGGCGAAGGTCTCGTTCAGCTCGACGTACATGGTGGTCTCGTTGGTGACCACGTAGTCGAAGGATCCTTCGGGGAAGCCTGTCAAGGCCATGTTTCGATCATGGAATCGAACGCGATCTGCGCATGCGTGCCGGACGGCTTGCTCCCGCGCGAACTGGTTCTGATAGGTGGATATGTTGACGCCGTCGATGCGGCAGCCGAACTCCTGGTGGAGCAGGAACGCTGTGCCACCTCTGCCAGAACCTGCGTCCAGGACGCGTTCCTGAGGTGAGACCGGTCTGAGGGCTTCGACGAGAGCTTGGACCTGTCGGGTTTCCATCCGGTGCATCTCGGCGTTGACGGATCGTTCGCGTTCTTCGCCTGTCAGCTGGAGGACTTGACGGTTGAAGTCGCCGACGGCGAAGTGATGGTGGTAGAAGCCGTCGATTTCGCCGAGGCCGAGGTTGAGCGCATCGTTGCGCTTGTTGTCGTAGTAGGCAAAGGCCGCCTGCTCACGTGGGGTTCGCAGATGTGGTCCGGGGCCGACGGGCATATGAGTCCTCCATGGACGTGCAAGCCTGCCGCTGCGATTCATCTACCGATCGCGAAAGAGGGCGTATGCGGCCAGCCTGCCAAGCGCGGATTTCACTTCCGTACTGACTGCCGCGGCCTCCAGGGCACGGGAAGCTTGCCGGCTGAGAGAACAGATCGCTGTTTCGATGTTTTCCGCAGCCCCGGTCTCCTGAAGAAGAGCCCGCAGTTCGTCCGCTCCTGCTGAATCGAGATCGCGACAGCCGTACAGAGCCAGCAGCCTGGCTCGCTGGGCAGCGCTGGCCTGTGCAAGCGCTGTTGCAAACAACACTGTGGGCTTTCCGTCACGGTGGTCGTCCAGATTCGACTTGCCGGTTACCTCTGGGTCACCGAACATCCCGAGAAGGTCATCGCGCAGTTGGTATGCCTCCCCGAGCGCCATACCGAATTCCCAGTAAAAATTGCGCACTTCTCTGTCTGCACTGGCAAGAGCTGCTCCGACGGACAGTGACGGCGCGACCATGTAACGGGCGGCCTTGTGCATGACGACGGCTCGACACCGGTCCACCTCGTACCCTCGGTCCGCCTGAATCTGTGCCTCCAACAGCTGGCCGTAGCAGGCATCGGTGACCATGCGGTGATAGATGTCCATCACCACGGGCAGGTGCCCGGTGGGCGTGTGCTGGGCCATGAGCCCTCTGGCCCAGTCAAAACACAGGTCCCCCAGGGTCAGGGCCATGCCATCACCGAAGGCGGCACTCGTTCCGCACCATGAATGCGCTGCGTGTTGGGTGGCAAAGCGATGGTGCACGGAAGGCCGGCCGCGACGCGTGTCCGAGCGATCAATGATGTCATCGTGGATGAGGAAGGCCGCGTGGTTCAGCTCCAAGGCTGCCGCGACGGCTTCGACCGCTTCGCGTGGCCCCTTGCCCTCGCCCCCTCGCCAGCCCCAATAGCAGAACAAGGCCCGCATGTGCTTTCCTCTGCCGCCGAGCAGGAACGAGCGCAGCGTCGCGGAGTGCTCCGTCAGTCCCAGACGATCAAGCCGCTCCGTCTCACCAGTGACCAGGCTGCCTACGAGCCGGCTCGTTGCGGCGCGCACGATCTCCAGACCGGGGAGGTCGCCGGCCACTGTGGCGGATGCCCCCGCATCGAGGAGGCCGAGCTCAACCGGGCGACGCCCATGTGCAGATTCCTGAGCCACACGCGCCCCCTGACCTGGTCGATTCCACGGAGGGAACCCCATCGCATACCGATCAGCCGCGACACTGCGACGAAGCTCCGGAGCGTACGCGGGAATCGTCAACCAACAGCAACTGCCCCGCAAAAATGTCTCGATCCGGCGAACGCCTTGGTCACGTCCGGCGTTGAACGCGGCATAGCCGCTGAGCTCATCCAGCAACCGAGGAACAAGATCATTTAAGGAGCACTTCGCAGCACCCCCGAACGGTCAATCGACTCGGGCACGGCCATGGCAGTGTGGCACGACAACGCTCCCGTGGCACCACTCCGTGCGCTGTTCGACCAGTTCGCCACCCGGCGCCATCACGAGAATGGCAGAGGCGCGGGACCGGACATGCCCCGGGCGGAAACCATCCGACCAGTACAGGGGGGCCGCAGCTGATCCAACGCTGAGCGGTTAGGCGGTTACTCAGCGGGGGCCGGTTCAGGCCATTGATCGGGTGCCGGCTGCTCCTCCACGAGCCGTATGGCCGTTTGCGCGCGGCCGGTGGCCAGGAGCCCGCGCAGGCGGATCTCGTGGAGCGAGTACGGGTTGAACAGCGAGGTGTGCACAGAGCGGTCGAGAAGGCCGTCGGCCTCGCGCATCACCCGGTCGAACAGTTCCCGGTCGCCAAGCGCGCCAGCGGCGCGGTCGTCGATCGTGGGCGCGATGGCCGCCGCCTGGCGCAGGCGTTCGACGGCAGCGCCACGGACGCGGGCCTTGCGGATCTCGTTGCCGTGCATGCGCAGGACGCCCGAGATCAGGGCCGGGTCATCACCGAGATGGCGAGCCGCTTCGAGACTCCAGGCGGTCCAGCGAGCAGCGGTCGCCAGGCGTTCTTCAGGCGGTACATTGCCGAGCGCGATTCCGAGGCCCAGACGGGCGTGCGCGAGGAGGCGTACGACGTCGCGTGCGCTGTGCCCGTCCTCGACGCGGGCTTCGAGGCGGGCGGCCAGCGGCCACAACTCGGCCATCGCTTCGGAGGCGTGGCCGGTCTGGCGGGCGATCTCGGCGAGCCGGACGGTGGACTCGCCGAACTGCACCATCGCCCGGTGGTCGGTGTCGGCGACGTCGGTCATCCCGAGGGCATGTGGCGGCAGACCGAGGGATGCCGCGACGCGACGCCGGGAGCCAACGTCATCCAGAGAGCGTTTGCCCAGTTCCAACGCGCTGACGTACGTCTTGTCGTATCCCAGGGTCTCGCCGAGTTCGGTCTGGTTGAGCCGGTGCACCGCTCGGTGGAACCGCAAGATGGTCCCAAGGTCACGGCTCGCGAGCACGGCCTCAGCCTGCGGCGTCGCCCAGTGCCACACCACATGAGGGGCGGCGGGTCGGGGCGTCGGCAGCGTCATGGCGTCAGTCCTGGAGCCCGGTCAGCTCTGCCGCTGTCCGTACCAGGTAGCGATCGCGCGCTTGTATCCGTCGGGCATGTTGAGGCCCGGTACCTCGTCGGCGGTGAACAGCTCGATCGCCTTGTGCTCGTGGCTGATGACCGGTGTCCGGTCCGGGGTGAGCACGGTGCAGCCGTAGGTCACGATGAGGACCCGCCGGCCGGGGATCGGCTCGTAGATCCATACGCCGCCGTCGATGATCGGTCCGGTCTTCACTTCCCAGCCGGTCTCTTCCAGCAGCTCCCGCTCGACTGTCGTCTCCGGGCTGTCGTCAGCGGACTCGAGGCGGCCGCCGGGCAGCTCCCACTCCTGCCTCTCGTTCTTCAGCAGCAGCACACGCTGGCGGATGTCGAGGGCGACGGCCTTGATGGAGACGGGCCAGGTCGGAGGCGTGTAGGTCATCGCTGCTGTCCTTCGCGGTGCATCGCCGGTCCACGGCCGTGCGGAACCTAGCACGTGACAGGCAACTGGCCATTGGGTTGAGCGAATTGTCCGAGTCGACAATCCGTCGCTGTACCCCACCGCCCGAAGCCGCTGACCCTGGCCGCACTGTCCATGACGAGAGGAGTACGCCGATACGAGAGGCCCAGCCCTTCACGGCCCTACGTCGACGTTCAGTCCCCGCGGGCCGAGGGCGAGGTCCGGGAGCAGTTACGCGACACCGGGCTGATCGCCCTGACGGGCTTCACCTCCCGTACCGTCCGCGACTGCGCACTCCCGGATCATGGACATCACTCCGCACCGGGACAGCAACCCCGACGGGCTGACCACCATCCGCGACACCCGACGCCACACCCACCTTGCCGGATACGGGGGTTTCGGCAACGGCGAACTGGCCCCGCACACCGAACGCTCCAGCGTCCCGAGCCCGCCCCGGCTCATGCTGCTGGTCTGCGGCACCCCCGCCCCCCGTCGGCGGCGACTGCTTGCTCACCGACGGCCGCGCGGTCTACGCCGATATCGCGGCACGCCGCCGAGAAGCCATCGTCGCACTGAGCGAGGAGCGCACGGCCTTCTTCGGCGGCGGAGACGGTCACCCGGCACAGGTGTTCACCGAACATCCTGACGGCCGGGTGTCCGTGCGGCTCAGGCTCGACGGCCTCGCCCGCTTCAGCCCCCGCTCGGCGAGCAGACGCTCCATCGGGTCAAGAATTTCGATACTCATGATCAACTCATATCAGGGCGCCGGTTCGAGGCCCCAGGCGACGGCCCGGCCCGCGGCGGCGACGCGGTTGGGGACGTCCAGTTTGGCGAGGATGTGCTCGATGTGGGTGGCGACGGTGCGCGGGCTGACGTACAGGCGGTCGGCGATCTCGCGGTTCGTACGGCCCTGGGTGAGTTCCGCGAGCACCTCCAGTTCGCGCGGGGAGAGGGCCGCGGGCCGGGCGACCGTACGGCATACGACGACCGTACGGTCCCCCTGGCGGGACAGGTGCAGTTCGAGCATCCGCTGCCGGTACGGCACCAACACCGTGGCCGGCAGCGTCCGCCGGGCGGCCGTGCGCCGCAGCAGGGCGACGAGCGGGGAGCCGGCCTCGGTGAGGCCGGGCAGCGGCTCCCCGCTCACCGTCACCGGAGCCGGATCTCCGGCGCCCTCGGCGTCCCCGGTGTCCGGCAGGAGTACGGCACAGGTGTGTCCGGAGCTGCCGGGCCCCGGGGAGCGGTGCCCGGCGAGCGGGTCGGCGACGGCCGCGAGGCATTCGCCGAGCAGGGTCATCACGGCGCGGACGGCCGGCTGGTCGCACCGAGCCCGGGTCGTACTGAGGTTGAGGATGCCCACGTACCGGCCGTCCGCGGAGTACAGGCACTGGGCCACGCCGTCCTGCACGCCCAGGGGTTCGAGCACCTCCTGAAAACCGGTGGAGGCGCCTCGTACCGGCGCGGGCACGTCGTGCCACCAGCTCGTGGTGCCCGGCGTGTGCCGGATGAGCGCGAAGGCCGGGTCGTCGTGCAGGCGGGTCTCGATGTACCGGGTGGGGCCCGCCGGGTAGCTGCCGGCCAGCGTGACGTGGCGGCGGAGCAGCGGGTCCCAGCGGGACAGCGACGCGTGGTCGTGGTCGATCACCGCGGACAGCGCCGCCAGGACGTTGTCGGCGGCGCCCTTCCCGCGGACGGCGTGGCGCGCGGCCTCCCGCACGTCCAGGGCGGCGCTCAGGATGTCCGTGGTACTCGGCTGCGCTGTCATGGGCGTCGTCGGCTCGGCTTTCATCCGGTCAGAATGATCACCCGGGGGCAGGGCGTCAAACGGGGG